>CALAYC010000239.1 GCA_937894935.1 uncultured Verrucomicrobiota bacterium | reverse complement strand
AAACTCAGCGAGGTGAATTTCAAAACGATGGAAAGCAAAATCTGCCCCGGCCTCTACTTCGCGGGTGAACTGCTGGACATTGACGGCATCACCGGCGGCTTCAACTTTCAAGCCGCGTGGACGACCGGTTGGATTGCCGGAAACGCGATGGCTCAGTCGTGAGCGACGACACTCTCAGCGTTCCCGCAACCACGTAGCCGGGCGCTCCGGTTTTTCGGCGCGCAGCTTGCGCGCAGTATTGATCAGGTAATCCCAATCCAGCGCCGGACCGGGGTCGGTTTTGTTTGTCTGAATGTGAAAGTGACCGATCACGCCCTGATAGTTCCGCAATTGTTCGTCGTCCAGTTTGCGCGTGATGAGTTTACCGTCCGCGTCACGCGGATAATCGCATTTGATTTGCGGCAACACTTTGGTCAGCGCCGCGGTCAGATGCGCGAGCGCTTTGTATTGTTCCGGCGTGAAATCATATTGCACCAGCGTGCGTCCCTGCACTGCGCCCACCACCGGTTCGTTCCGCGCCGGCCGACCGACAAAATTCGGCGTCAACACTCCGCCGTCACCGAGCCGTTCCGGAATCGTAATCCGCGTCCGCCCATCGGCATCTTTGCCGTACCACTCTTTCAACGCCTTGTCATCCGCGCGGGAATACGCGCCCATGTTGGCGATTTCGATTCCGACCGAACGGCCATTGGACGATGTGGCGTGCCACGCGCGTTCCTTCACATCGAGCGTCTGATAAATCGTTCCATCAATATCGAGCATGAAATGCACGCTCAAACAGCGATGATCATGCAACACTTTGAAACACGTGCGACTCACCCCACAAACGTCGTAATGCAGAACGAATTGATCCACGGCCTTCTGCAACGTCGCCAAATCCCAACCACCACCGCGCACGCGTTCGATTTCCTCGGGAGTAAGATTGTTGGTGCGAAGATTGTAGCGATTCGGCGTCTTGAGATATTCGACCGCTTCGCTGGAAGTCTTCCAATCCGATTCATTGAGCGGCGCAAAACGTCGTTCCACGCGATACGCATCGTAACCGCCGAGATCGGTCCACAGCACCACCTTCGTGCCGGTGTGAACGTATTGTCCTGCGACCACAATCTCATCCCCCACGCGCGGCGCGATGCTGCCCACGCGCGGCGGAATGGTTTTGCAGCCGGAAAACAGCACCGGCAACAACAGCGCAACGACCATCACAAAGCGATTCAGATTCATCGATAGATACAAGTTGAATCTATTCGACTGAGTCTGAATGAGGCGGGTCAAGTTCTTCCGGGACATATTTATGCAACACAATGGTTCACTATCAGCCTTGAAACCCGTGCGCCCACTTTGCGAAGCGTGCTCGTAATGACTCCAAAGTCCGATAAAACGCGCTGCGTCAGCAATTCGTGGTGACGAACGTTTTTCGATCTCGCTGACAAAGCAATTGAATCACATGTCGCCCGGAATATAAACACGGCGGAATGCCGCCGCCGGGCATTACCCACTGCCCCGCCATGTAAAAGCAGCCGAGACCGGGCAGCGTTTTCTTGAACGGAGTGCGCAGCGCTTTCGGCGTCGGCGACCAGCCCATGAACGCGCCTTCGTGATTCAACGTAAACCGCCACGTCGTGTGCGGCGTCGCCATATCAATCAATTCCACCTGCGCCGCGATACCAGGGAAATGCGGTTCGAGTCGCGCCACCACTTCATCAATCACCCGTTTCTTTTCCGTCTGATACCGCGACCGATCCGCGATGATGTCGTTCCAGAATTTCCAATCCGTGATGAGTAACACCTGCAACACGGTACGACCCGGCGGTGAGAAGTGATCGCTGTAGTTGAAGATGCGAATCGGAAAGCCATCGATCGTTTCGTTCCCCACCGTCAACTTGTCCTTGAGCAACAAAAACCGCAGCGGTGGCTCGCCCTTAAATTCACGACGCAATCCGAAACTCAACGTCACCATCGGCCGTAATCGTTGCCATGTTTCGTAGCGTTGTTTGATTGCGCCGCTGACATACTTCCCTTCAAGCAGATTGAACAACGTGCTCGTTCCGTCACCGGCGGACACCACGTAATCCGCACGATGCTCGCTGCCATCAGCCAATCGCACGCCCACCGCGCGATCATTCTCCACGATGATTTTTTCAACAGTAGAGCTGTATCGCAACTCGCCGCCCAGTTCGGCGTAACGCTCCGTCATGCTCGCGATGAAATCGTGACAACTACCCGGCACGAGACCCATTTGCCGATTCGCCAGCAGCGACACGATGAACAGCACGAACCACATCGGCATCTCCGGCAAAAACAGATGCGTCATTACGCGACGTAGCGTAGCGTTCTTGAAGCGCGTGCAAAACTCGCCGGTCGGCAAATTATACGGACCACCAAGGTAACGCAGCGAACGGCGCAGTTGCCAGATTTGCTTCACTGGCCCGAGCAAGCCGAGCAACTCAATCGGTTGTTCCATGATGCGAAACATGTCGGTGCGTTGAAACGACCGCACGCCTGCAATGAATTCATCAATCGCCCGCTCATCCTCCGGCGCGAGCTGCTTCAAATCGCGCGTCAACTGCTCCAGATCACACGTGAAACTGATGCGCTTACCGCTGACTTCGTCGGTAAAATCACAGTAGTTCGTCAGGTCGGGATAAGTGCGATTCCGCAAAACGCCGAGTTCGCGATACAACTCATGACAGACGAGGCCGGGGCGATGCCCCATCAGATAATGAATGCCACCATCAATGAGATAATCCTGATTTCGCCACGCTTTCGCCACCCCACCGGCTTCGCTGTGATGTTCGAAAATGGTCGTGCAATAGCCGTTCATCCGGCCATAACAACCGGTCGCCAATCCGGCGACGCCCGCCCCGATGATGATGATGGATTTTTCTGACATTCAACCGACTTAATAAATCGTCCTCAGCCTCAGCGTCCTCGCGGGATTTGCAAAACCGGAACGCCGCCGCTGAGGAACCTTCGCTGCGTTAATTCGCACAATTAGCGAAATCAAACTCGTCTCAAACGCGCGCCAGCAAACAGGGCGGCGCTTGCTTGTTCAAGCAGTTTATTGTAGAAACTCGCTCCATTTTGTTGCGCAATGATTTCACTGAACGGTCACAACCTCTCCATCACGGAGACCTGGCAAATCGCCACCCAGAACGCTCCCTGCGAACTCGCCGCCGAGGCCCGACCGCTCATTCAACGCAGCCGTCAACTCGTCGAACAACTCGCCGCGCAACCGCGCGCGATTTACGGCATCAACACCGGGTTCGGCCCGCTCAGCGGCTTTCGCGTCTCGGATGCCGACCTCGCGCAACATCAAATCAATCTGCTGCATCACCTGACCGTCGGTCAGGGCGTTCTGTTTTCTCCGGCGGAAACCCGCGCCATCATGTTAACGCGCGCCAATGCGCTGGCGCGCGGTTACTCGGGCATTCGCGAAGAACTTATTGACCTTCTCATCGCTGCATTGAATCGCGGCGTGCTGCCGGAAATTCCTAGCGAAGGTTCAGTTGGCGCCAGCGGCGATCTCGTGCCACTGGCACACATGGCCGGATTATTGGTCGGATTCGGATATGCACGCGTAAATGGCGAACGCCTTCCGGCGACTGAAGCATTGAAGCGCGTCGGTCTCAAACCGGTCACGTTGCAATGCAAAGAAGGTCTCGCGCTGGTGAACGGCACGTCGGTGATGACCGGTATCGCCGCGCTGGCGACGCATGAGGCGGACCGGATTTTGCGCTGGATGGAATTGCTGACCGCGTGCTTGTTTCAAGTGCTCGGCGGCGAACCCGAAGTGCTCTGCCAACAAGCGCAACGCGCCCGGGGTTTTCGCGGTCAGGCGTTGGTCGCGCAACGCATCAGCGAATCACTGCGCACGCATCCCGATTACGCGAAGCGCATTGATGAACATCAATGGGGCACGCAGGCCAAAGCCGTGGACGCAGGCACGGAAATTCAAGATCCGTATTCGCTCCGTTGCACCCCGCAAATTCTCGGCGCGTATCAGGAAGCGCTCTGGCACGTGGAACAGGTTGTCACGCGCGAACTCAATGCGAGCACGGACAATCCGCTGATTTTCCCGGACGCCGAAATGGTGATTCACTGCGGCAATTTTTACGGGCAACAAATCGCGATGGTCAGCGACTATTTGCGCATGGGTTTAATCAAACTCGCGCTGCTCGCCGACCGGCAGATCGAGCGATTGGTCAACTGGCGATACAGTCGCGGCTTACCGCCGTTGCTCGCCTCGGGCGCACCGGGATTGAACACCGGATTTGGGGGCGCGCAATTGCTCGCGACGTCACTCGCTGCCGAAGCGCGATTACTCGGCACGCCGGCGTCTATCCAGACCATTCCCACCAACGCGAACAATCAGGACGTGGTCAGCATGGGTTGCATCGCGGCAAAAATGACGCGCACCACCCTGCCGCTCGTTTGGAAATTGTTGGCGATTGAAGCATTGACGCTCGCGCAGGCAGCGGATGCGCGGGGACGCGATAAAGTTTTGGGCGGCGATTATCGCAAGCTTTACGAATTGGTGCGTAGTGTTTCAGCAGAGATGAAAGGCGATCGTCCGCTCACCGAAGACATTCAGCGCGTGACTGAGTTGTTGCAGTCGGAAGCGGCCCAGCAAGAATGTTTGCGAGGGTGAGAAACTTGGTTAATCTCAAACCGGATGAAAATCTTCACCTGCAAACAACCTAAAGATTTTGCCTCTGAGATTGAGAGGAGACTCGTCATCTCGTTTCCGAAAAAAGCGGCGCGATAGAATGAAAGCAATTGAGACAGATGTATTGGTCATCGGCGCCGGCCCGGCAGGCGCGGTGGCGGCGGCCAGTTTGCAGCGGGACGGATTGCGTCCGCTCGTCGTCGAGAAGCAAAAATTTCCTCGCTTCGTCATTGGCGAAAGTCTGTTGCCGCGCACCATGGATCTGCTCAAGGAAATGGATTTCCTCGAGCCGGTTGAAGCGTGCGGATTCATTCATAAAACCGGCGCCGTGTTCCGCCGCGGGGAGCAAATCTGCGATTTCGATTTCAACAATCAGGCTGGCGACGGTTGGAAATATACCTATCACGTACCGCGCGCCGAGTTCGACAAAGTCATCGCGGATCTTGTAGCCGAACGCGGCGTTGAGATGCTCTATCAACACGGCGTCAACTCCGTCAACTTCGTCAATAACCACGTCGAAGCGGAAATCGAACAACCCGATGGCCAACGCCGCAAGGTTGCCGCGCGATTTGTTTTGGATTGCAGCGGTTACGGCCGCGTCCTGCCCCGACTGCTCGATCTTGAAATGCCGTCAAATTTTCCGGTGCGCCATTCCCTGTTCGCGCATGTCACCGGCGATCAACGACCGACCGGTCGCGATGAAGGCAAAATCTGGGCGTGCATCCATCCGCGCGGCGCGTGGCTGTGGATCATCCCGTTCTCGAACGGCAAAACGAGTGTCGGCATCGTGGCCGATCCTGAATTTTTTGAGCAGTATCCCGGCGACGCAGAAACGCAATTCCGGGCCATCATCAACGATGAACCAAACGCGGCGGAACGTTTGAAGAACATGCAACTTGTGTTCCCGCCGCAGCGCATCAACGGTTTTTCGTGCGGCGTTAAACGTCTGTTTGGCCCGCGTTACGCCCTCGCCGGCAACGCCACGGAATTTCTCGATCCGATCTTCAGTTCCGGCGTCACGCTCGCGATGGAATCCGGTTTGCGCGCGGCGCAGGTGGCCGCGCGGGAATTGCGCGGTGAAACCGTGGATTGGCAAAAAGAATACGCCGATTACGTCATGCAAGGCGTGAACACGTTTCGCTCTTATGTGACCGCGTGGTACGACGGACGGTTTCCGCAGATTCTGTTTTCCGCGCAGCGCAATCCGGACATGATGCCCAAAATCTGTTCGGTCTTGGCAGGCTACGTCTGGGACAAATCCAATCCTTTTGTCGCGCAAGCGGAGCGCGCGCTCCAGGCGCTGGCAATCATTTCCGCCGGACCGAAAACTCCGCCGCCTGACAAATGAGCGCTTCGGAGAACTTTTTTTCGCGCGACGAACTTTCCGCATTTGAAGCAAAATGCGAGGCGCAACGGATTGCCTTTGCGCCAATGGTTTTTCAAGCGTGCCGCGTGTTGCGGCACTCGGGCATTCTCGAACTGGTGCAACGCAGTGGCGAAGCCGGGATGGCGCTCAGCGAAATTGTCACCGCCGCCGGCCTGCCCCGCTACGGCGTGAAAGTGTTGATGGAAGCCGGACTCGGCATCGGTTTGTTTTGTCTCAATAACGGTCGCTTCACGATCACCAAACTCGGTTACTTTATTTTGCGCGATCCGATGACCCGCGTGAACATGGACGTGATGCACGACGTTTGTTATCGCGGTCTGTTTCATCTCGAGGAAGCCATTGAGGAAGAAAAACCTGCCGGTTTAAAAACGCTCGGCGATTGGAAAACCTTTTACGAAGGCTTGTCATCGCTGCCTGCCTCCGCGCAGAAAAGTTGGTTTTCGTTCGATCACTTTTATTCCGACCGCGCGTTTCCAGCCGCACTTCCGCTGGTGTTTGCCGATCACCCGAAGCGAATTCTCGACGTCGGCGGC
The DNA here is from genome assembly GCA_937894935.1 of uncultured Verrucomicrobiota bacterium. Taxonomy (GTDB): domain Bacteria; phylum Verrucomicrobiota; class Verrucomicrobiia; order Limisphaerales; family JADLHS01; genus JADLHS01. The sequence continues at coordinate 6,911 of CALAYC010000239.1, read as the reverse complement.
AACACCGGCCGTTGGGCGCGGCAATGTTTACAACACGATCCGAAGGTGCGCGTAACGGTCGCGGATTTGGCCAGTCAACTCGACTTTGCGCGACGCAGTCTGGAGAAACACGGCGTTGCCGACCGCGTAGATTTTTACGCGGTGGACATGCTGGATGAACAACAGTCGCTGCCGGGCGGTCACGATGTCATCTGGATGAGCCAGTTTCTCGACTGTTTTTCCGAAGCGCAGATTGTTTCCATTTTGCAACGCGCCCGCACCGCGCTTACGCCGAACGGCGCGTTACACATTCTCGAATTGTTGTGGGATCGGCAGCCGAACAAGACTGCTGCTTTCTGTTTGCAACAGACCTCGCTTTACTTCACCGCCATCGCCAATGGCAACAGCCAGATGTATCACTCAGCGGATCTGCTCCGCTGTCTCGCTGAGGCTGGTTGGAAAGTCGTTGCGCAACGTGACGAAGTCGGCCAGTTCCACACCTGGCTGAAGTGTCGCCCCGCTTGAGCTACTGAACTTCATCAGCGCGACTGAAAAGTTTGCGCGCCGCGGTTGACCCCTGACCTTTCTCATTCAACTGGCACGACGGTTGCATTTTGCAAATCGAGTTTTCGCTGCGGGCCAGAAAAGTTTTTGTGAATTTTCAACGTTCCTTTTGCGCCGCGGCTCTAACAAAAAGATGAAAGCCAGTAAGACCGTGATTTCTGAACCGTTATCAGCACAAGCCCTAAACGCTGCTGTCACTACAACTGACACCGCGGAGGTGGGCGTTGAATTTGCGAAGTCGTCTAGCCGTGAAACCGAAGAGAATCTGGAAGCGGATTCGACCGATGTGTATGGATTGGAAACCTGCTCGCCGCTGAATGACTTTTGACCATCCAGCGCAATTTCCACCATTCCTGTCGGTGACTTATTTGACCCGAAACTGTTCCGGATCTTCGTCTTCCAGACCGTATTTCATGGCGAAACGGAGCAAGCCGATGCTGTAGGCGGACTTGGACGCTGCGCCGCCGAAGATGCGGCCCATGTGTTTGTTCATGTGCGGAAACAGCAGTTTCACCAAGAGTGTATCGCGACGTTTCTCGCCGACCTTGAAGCACGTGAATAACCGGCCGTTGTACCAGTAGTCCACAATCTCGTGCCACGTTTTCAGATGATGCTTCACCTCGCGTTCATACTTTCGCAACGCATCGGGGGAACCATCCAGAAACGCCTGCGCCAACAAAAATCCGCCGTTCATGCCGAGGAACAAACCACTGGAAAAAACCGGATCAATGAAACCCGCCGTGTCGCCCAGCAACACCCAGTTGCGCCCGACCATGCGCTCCGACACCAACTGGTAATTCGTATATTCGAGCACCGGCGTCAGTCGCTTCGATTCGCCTGCCACCAGTCGGAGGAATGGTTCCGCTTTTCGCAAATTATCGTAACGCTCTTCCGCAGTCGCCCCGAACTGCGACGCATAATCCGCGGGCACAACCATTCCCAGCGACACGCGTCCCGGCAATGGAATCCGCCAGCTCCAACCCTGCTCTAATCGCGTAGTGTGGACGTGTCCTTCGTAATTCAAATGCGTCGCATCCACATGCGCGAACAATGCCGTGTCCTTGCGACGACCTTCCTGGCTTTTAATGCCGAGAAGTTTTGGCAACAGCCGCACCCGGCCGGTCGCGTCCACAATCAAATCCGGTTGCGACGTAAAAAATCCATTCGTTGCGCTCAAGGTCGCAGCACTGAGTTCAACCCGATCCGCGTCGGCCATCGGCAAAATTTCCGCAGGCGATTCAAAAATCGCGACGCCCGCCTGTTTGGCCGCCTTGAGGAACAACTCATCGAATTTGTCTCGTGGCACATTGTAGGCGTAACGCGGCAACCCGCGAAGATTTTCGAAAAAGAATGAGAAGCTGACGTCCGGAGTCAGATTAAACGTTGCCCCCGGTTTCAATGTGCTGAACTCGCGCACTTCATCTTCCAGTTCGAGCTTTCGCAACATCGGAATGACAGCCGGCACGAGTGATTCGCCGACGATGAGTGGCGCGGCTTTCGGTTTGTGCCAGAGACCGACGCGAACACCTGCTTTGGCGAGGAGAATTGCCAACGTACATGCGGATGGTCCGCCGCCGATGATGGCTACGCTGCGATTTGAGCTGGAAGATGTTTGACCCATGGAGACAATTTCCGGCGCGGCATCATCCTACGGAATGAAATTTTTTCAAGTCCCGCATAATACGTGCGCCCCGCTCCGAAAAACAACTGCCGACTTGACCGCAGCCAACGGACTTTAGACCTTTAGGCTGACGATGCTTAAGTCTTACGAATTGATCGGTTTCATGTCGCCCACGCTGGCGAATGAGATTCTTGCCTTCGTTTTTGAATCGGAAAAACCCACTTATCGCGCCGTACTACAAGCAGTGGCCGAAGCGCGAAAGTTGCGCCCCGTTTTTCTCGAGCGCCAGGCCAAGACAGAACGTCACGCTACCATGCTCGCGACTTTGGCGCGACCGAATCTCGACGTCGCCGCCGGAACGTTATTGCGCACGTGGCTGGTAAAAAAACATCAGGCCATGCTCGTGGATTTTCTGAACGCGCTCGATATCCCGAACGAAAATGGTGTCGTCGAAGACCTCCCTGCCACCGTGGACGACGCCAAACTGAAAGCCGCCGTGGATATTCTACTCACTAAACATCCACAAGAGGCAGTCGCCGTTTATCTCAATGCGTTCAACGGGATGAACGAAGCCAATTGGCCGAATCTCCAGACGTTGCTCGAAAACGATTCGCGATTACAGTTAGGCGCGTAAGCTTCCTGAAAAGCTAAATCACGAGAACGACGGGCAGTGGTCATTCAACTCATGGCCAGCGGGAAAAATAAAAATTACGTTTCGTTCTGGTTCTGGCTGTTCGCCATCTTCGTGATGGCTATCCCTTGCGTCGGAATCATCATGACCGTCGTTTGGGCTTTCTCGGGCGAGAATGAATCGCAAAAGAACTATTTCCGCGCAATGATTGCGTGGATTCTGATTTTTCTCACTATCTGGTTGATCATGATGGCGGTGGGAATCAGCCCTATTCTTCTCAAAAAAATCAACCTTTGGCTCAATCCGACGCCAATTCAGTAATAGAATTTCGAACGAACGGATCCCATCGCTAAAAGTTTCCTCCGCGTTGCCTCGCGTTCCACATTTCGGCGTTAATTCGTCTCGTTCACATTTCCTTAACGTTCTTGCCGCGAAGGCGGGGAAAATCTTCTGGCGAGGCCGCGCGGGTTTTGTATCGTTCCAGCTGATTTCGGATTTTTTCGAACGACTACTAAAATGCAACCTCAAGGAGATATCGCACTCATTGGATTGGCCGTCATGGGCCAGAACCTCATTCTCAACATGAACGACCACGGTTTCACCGTCGTCGCCTACAATCGCACCGTCGAAAAGGTGGATCACTTTCTCGCCAACGAAGCCAAAGGCACAAAGATCCTCGGCGCGCATTCCATCGAGGAAATGGTTTCCAAACTCAAGCGCCCGCGCCGCGTCATGATGCTCGTCAAAGCGGGCAAGCCCGTGGATGAATTTATCGAACAACTGATTCCGCATCTCGAACCCGGCGACATCATCATTGATGGGGGCAACTCGCTGTTTGAAGACACGAATCGCCGCCAGAAATACGTGGAGAGCAAAGGTCTGCTTTACATCGGCACAGGCGTCAGCGGCGGCGAAGAGGGCGCGCGTCGCGGTCCGAGCATTATGCCCGGCGGTTCACCGGCAGCGTGGCCGCATGTGAAAGACATTTTCCAGGCCGTTGCCGCCAAGGTCAAAGACACCTCTGGCGCCGAAGCGCCGTGCTGCGATTGGGTCGGCGAACAGGGCGCAGGTCATTATGTGAAGATGGTTCACAACGGCATCGAGTATGGCGATATGCAGCTCATTTGCGAGGCCTACAACATCATGAAAAACGGCCTCGGCTTGACCGCCGACGAATTGCATCAGGTCTTCAGCGAATGGAATCAGGGTGAACTCGATAGCTATTTGATCGAAATCACGCGCGACATTTTTGCGAAGAGGGACGACGACGGACAGCCGCTCGTGGAAAAAATTCTCGATACCGCCGGTCAAAAAGGCACGGGCAAATGGACGGTGATCAATTCGCAAGACCTCGGCATCCCGATTACGTTGATGGCGGAAGCGGTTTATTCCCGCTGTGTGTCGGCGTTGAAAGATGAACGCGTCAAAGCCGCGCGAAAATTGAAAGGTCCGCGGCCCCTGCTCGGCAGCATTGCGGCCGATGCTGAAAAGAAAAAAGCGTTCATCGAAGACATTCGGCAGGCGCTTTACGCATCGAAAATCGTCAGTTACGCGCAGGGTTACATGCTGATGCGCGCGGCGGCGAAGGAATACAAGTGGAACTTGAATTACGGCGGCATCGCGTTGATGTGGCGCGGCGGCTGCATCATCCGGTCGCGTTTCCTCGGTAAGATCAAAGAAGCCTACGACAAGAACCCGAAGCTGATGAATCTGATGCTCGACGATTATTTCCGTGGTGAAATCAAGAATGCGCAGAAGGGCTGGCGCAACGTGGTCGCCACGGCTGCTAAACGCGGCATTCCCGTTCCGGCGTTCAGCACGGCGCTGGCATTCTACGATCAATATCGCAGCGCGGTGTTACCGGCGAATCTCTTGCAAGCGCAGCGGGATTACTTCGGCGCACATACCTACGAACGCGTGGACAAACCGCGCGGAGAGTTCTTCCACACCAACTGGACGGGGCGCGGCGGCACAACCAGCAGCAGCACGTATAACGTGTAAGCGAAATTCGCGAGAACGATTCGTTCTCTTCCGATTCAAAAAACGCAAAGCGCGAACTTCGGTTCGCGCTTTCGCATTTCTTGTTTTGCAGACAACTCCGGCGAACACCAAACATTGTCTAAACCAATCGCACCACAACGCGTGCACCTTCCACAGCGACAACCTTGACTTCGCGCCCGCGTTCGATGAAGCCGCTTTCCGCAACGACATCCACGCGCTGCCCATTGAGCTTTGCGACGCCAGAAGGTCGCAACGCGGTCAACGTTGTGCCAGTGACATGCAGCAACTCAGATTTTTCTACGCCGAGATCGCCAACGACGCCTTGCGAAACAAAACGTTGCGCAAAGCGACTTTGAGGCAGAAAACGCACCCACGCCCAGGCTCCCAGAGCAAGTCCGCCGATGACTACACCGAGAACAATGCTACCGGTGGCAGGATTTTCATGACGGTAACCAAGCACGATAGCGATGAGGAGGCAGATGAACCCGATGCTCCCCGCAATCATTCCCGGCAGAAACGTTTCCAGGAACAGCAGCGCTGCTCCAAGAATCAGCAGCACGATGATAGTGGTCATAAACTTCCAAACCTCTATTTCAACTGATCTGTTTCCTCACGACGGCTGACGCGTGTCAGGCCGTTCTGACATCGAAGACGTCGCCTACATCAGCTCTCAAGAGCTTTCGGCGGACCGAACACAACTGATGCGACGAATGCCTGACGCGCATTCTGCGGCTGACGCAATGCAACGCCCAGCGCAGGCGAGCGTCGCCCACGCACCGGTGAAATATTAGTCGCAGTTGCGGGTAACACCGGCTCGCGTTGTTCAAATCGGTGTAATGATTCTTCCGCACGCACTGCAACCTTGTCCGCTACTGAAACGATCTCCGGTGCGATTTCAATTGTGGGCGCATGTTGCACTGGACGCATCGGAGGCGTGGCGGGTCGCAGCGGACGGACAGGTGCTTGTGCAGGACGAATCACCGGCGGTGCTGCACCAGGCGGCGCAACCGGAGCGCCCGTGCCCGCTGCCGGACGTTGCACCAGCGGCGGTTTGACGACAGGTGGTGCAGGTTGTTCTTCCTCGCCAAGCAATCGGCGTAAACGCTCTTCCCATTCGGAAGCCTCACGCGGTGTGCCCTCGCTTTCACCGCGCGCCTGTTCCTGCTCGGCACGTTTCTTGGAAAGCCAGTTGATGATGCTGCTGGTAATAATCAGCACCAGCACCAACCACGGACCTTCCAGAAAATTGGCGACGAAGAATGGCATCAGTTCACGATTTCCGATTATTTCTTTTGCCCTGGCGCACCATGAGAAGGCGGTTCGGGCGGCGGATTGCCGATGTTCTCGCGCATGGTCGTATCGGCCTGCACGTTCTTGAGCCGATAATAATCCATGATGCCGAGGTGACCTTTCTCGAATGCGTTGGCAATTGCGATCGGAATTCGTGCTTCGGCTTCCACAACCCGCGCACGCATTTCGGACACCCGCGCAACCATTTCCTGTTCGGTAGCCACCGCGGCAGCGCGGCGGACTTCCGCTTGCGCCTGGGCGATGAGTTTGTTCGCTTCAGCCTGTTCGGCCTGCAATTTCGCACCGACGTTTTCGCCAACGTCCACATCGGCGATATCAATGGAAAGAATTTCGAACGCCGTATTGCTATCGAGCGCCTTGTCCAAAACGGTCTTCGAAATGCGATCCGGATTTTCGAGCACCTCTTTATACGTTTCCGAAGAACCGATGGTGGAGACAATGCCTTCGCCAACGCGGGCGATAATCGTTTCTTCCGTCGCGCCACCGACGAAACGATCGAGATTCGTGCGCACCGTCACACGAGCTTTGGCGCGAATGACAATGCCGTCCTTCGCCACCGCATCAATCGTGGATTTACCCTGCGCCGGTGCGGGACAATCGATGACTTTCGGATTCACCGAAGTTTTAACAGCTTCGAGCACCGTTTTCTGTGTGCCTTTGGTGGCGAGATCAATTGCGCAGGCGCGATCGAACGGAAGATTGATAGAAGCCTTCTTCGCCGCGATGAGCGCGAGCACGACCATCTGCACGTTGCCACCGGCAAGGTAATGCGTGGATAAATCATCAATCGTCAGCGGCAAACCG
>CALAYC010000238.1 GCA_937894935.1 uncultured Verrucomicrobiota bacterium | reverse complement strand
GCTTTCGCAGGTTGGATGGGACAATGACGAGAATGCGGCGCTTGCGTTCGGCCCAACGCTGGGACAACACGAGCCCCGCTTCGATGGTCTTTCCCAATCCGACTTCATCTGCCAACAGCGCGCCTTTTGAGAGCGGAGAATTGAAAGCAAACAAGGCGGCGTCCACTTGATGCGGATTCAACTCCACTTGGGCACCTGCCACAGCGCTAGTGAGTTTTTCAACGCTGTCTGACGGGCAGCGTTTGGTTAACTCGTAAGCAAAATACTTAGCGTGATAGTCCGTCAGGTTCAAACTCGTAGTCCCTCGCCCTGCTGATTTATTTTAATCGTAAAGATGTATACGCGTTAAGCAAGCGCTTTAGCGAGTTTCAGGCATCAACTGCGAGGAGTCAGGTGTGTGGTTTGATTCGCCTCTCACAGCGTTCGCATCATTGCCAAGCTCTCAATCCTCCCGCACACTGTGCGGGGATGAGTAAACCGTTTTACATCACTACTGCGATTGATTACGTCAACGGCCAGCCGCACCTCGGTCACGCTTACGAAAAGGTGATTACCGATGTCATAGCGCGCGCGCGTCGCAGCCTCGGGCAGGACGTTTTCTTTCTCACCGGCCTCGATGAACACGGCCAAAAGGTCCAGCAGGCAGCGGTGGCAAACGGGCAAACGCCGCAGGCGTATTGCGATGCGTTGGCCGCCGATTGGCAGGCGTTCGCCGCAAAACTGGACCTGACCAACAACGATTTCATTCGCACCACCCAGGCGCGTCACAAGGAATTCGTTCAGGCAATTCTCGCCAAACTGCACGCAGCGGGAGAATTTTACACCGCCACGTACAAAGGTTTTTACTCGCCCAAAGAAGAAACGTTCCTCACGGAAAAAGATCGACGCCCGGATGGCACGTTCGATCCTGCTTACGGCGAGGTAATCGAACTGGAAGAGACGAATTACTGGTTCAAGCTGCAAGCGCAGCAACAGTGGTTGATTGATTACATCGAAGCCAATCCGTCATTCGTGCAGCCGGATTATCGGCGCAACGAAGTGCTGGGTTTTCTCAAAAACAATACGCTTGAAGACCTGTGCATTTCGCGACCGGCCGCGCGCTTGAATTGGGGCATTCCCCTGCCCTTCGATAAAAATTACGTGACGTATGTCTGGTTCGACGCGTTGGTGAATTACATCAGCGTTCCGGCTGCGCATGGCGATCCGGCAGTTCTCGCTGCCGCGCCGGACTGCAATCCCAAGACTTCAGACTCAAAACTGACCTTGTGGCCAGCGGATGTTCATGTCATCGGCAAAGACATTCTCAAGTTCCATGCAGTTTTCTGGCCGATCATGCTCAAAGCGATGGGCCTGCCGTTGCCAAAACAGATTCTCGTTCACGGCTGGTGGCAGAAGGACGGAGCGAAGATGAGCAAAACGACCGGCAACGTGGTTGATCCGGTTGCCGTCATCAACGAATGGGGCGTGGACGCATTCAGATTTTATGTCGTTCGCGAACTCGCGATCGGTCCGGACGGCAATTGGACGGACGCCGGTTTCAAATCGCGTTATCAGGCGGAACTCGCCAACGGTCTCGGCAATCTGGTGAATCGTTCGCTCTCGATGTTGAAGCGTTATCGCAACAGCGTTGTGCCGGCGCGTCACGATGAACTGGCCGCGGACACCGCGAAAGCGGTCGCAGAAACGCGTCGCCTGCTCGAAGCGAATGAGTTGCAGGATGCGTTACTCGCGATCTGGGCGTTAGTGAATCGCGCCAATCAATACGTGGATCAAACGGCGCCATTCAAACTCGCGAAAGACCCGGCTCAAGCCAAGCGGCTCGACGAAGTGCTCTACAATCTGGCTGAGACGTGTCGCGTGCTCGCCGTCCTGCTTTGGCCGTTCATTCCGCAAACCGCGACGAAAATTTTCGCACAACTCAATCTTACCGACACGCCGGACAAATTTTCCGCGGCGACATGGGGGGGACTTGCCCCGGGGCATGTGGCGGGCGATCCCGTGCCATTGTTCCCACGCAAAGACGTTTGAACGGATTGAGCGGAAATACAAAAAGCTCTGTCAGCAAACGTTTTTCGGGGGACAGATTCGAGGAGGATTCAGGGACGCAAATTATGCGAATTCATTAAATTTTTTGCCGAATTCGGTGGAGCTGATTTTGGTTTCCGTAATTTCCCCACCGGGGATTACGTAATGACTCAGATTGCGGTAGCGGGTAGCGAATCGTTAGAAGATATTCTGTAACGGAAACCAAGTTAGTTATGGAAGGATCCCTGATTCGAGAGCTTGAAATGGCCAGTGTGCCATCGCTCCGCCCTGCGTCCGACACTCCGCCACAACGGCCAGTGTCGCCTAAGGGTTCGCTTTCGAAAAATCTTGTCCTCCTGGTCTTGCTGGCTGGCATCGCGGTCGGTGTTTATCACTTTACCAGCCGGTTCATGTTCCAATCGGTGCAAATCGTCGGTGCCAGCATGTCGCCGACTCTGCACGACTCCGAACGCTACGTGTTAAATCGCCTTGTTTACCGAATCCGCGATCCGCGACCGCAGGACATCGTCGTGCTTCGGGATCCTTCTGATAATTGTTACGCCGTCAAACGCATCATCGCGAAGGAAGGCGATCTGGTGCACATCAAAAACGGTCATCTGTTCGTCAACGGCAAGGAACTCAACGAACCGTATTTGCCGAAAGAAACTCCGACTTATCCCGCGCCGCGGCATGAGGAACAAATGTGGGTCTGTGGCGTAAACCAATACTTCGTGCTCGGGGACAATCGCAACAACAGCGCCGATAGCCGCGTTTACGGAACAGTGCCGCGCGAAAATATTCTTGGCCTGATTGCCCGGTAAGCGCGTCACCTCCAAAACGCGTAGCTCGACTTCTTCGCCGCTGATTTTCAGCGGCGTTTTATTTTATCACACGACGCACGATGCCTTCGGAATCAAGTAACGCGACAAAATCATAAACGTCGCGCCGCAGACAAATTTCGACATCCGCGCAAAGTTCGGAATTTGCCAATAATCGCTTTCCGTTCTCTCCAATCCGGATGGCGTCCATCAGATTTTCCTTGGCGTTCAACCAACTCCGCCTCGCCAACTGCGCCGCGTCATCAAGCTCCACCGTTGCGATTCGATTTTGCAATTGCTCGCACAACGCACCGGCCGCCAGCACATCTTCAATCGCCGCAGCTTCTCCTGTTCCCGCGCAAACCAGCGCTACTTGCTTCGCGTTTTGATTTACAAGCCATCGAGCGGTTGCCGCCAGGTTCATAAATCCAGCGACGGCCACAGTCTCTGCTCCGGCGCAAGCACGCAACGCGCGCGTTCCGTTGGTCGTCGTAGAAACAATCAGTCGTCCGGCGACGCACGCCGACGTGTATTCCCGCGGCGAATTGCCCAGATCGAATTCAGCCCCCCCGCTCTGCGCCGCCGTAATGCGTAATCCATTGCGCTCTCCAGCCAGCAACGCTTCAGGATACCGGGCTCGTTGTGCTACCGCTTCGGCAATTTCACTCACCGGCAAAAATCCTGCCGCGCCACTGGCGAGTCCAGTCACCATCACACTTGTGGCACGTAACACATCGAAAATCACACACGTGCGTCCGGTCCATTGCTCAGGTTTGCGGGCGCGATAATCTGCCGGAGTTAAAACGACTTCAACGTTCATGCTCGTATTCTGCTTCGGGTTGCGACCGATTCTTTTGCGGCCACGGTACGGATGTAATGAAAGAGATATTGTTGCGCGTAACCGGCATGCGGCCCGAAGTGTTCAGTGATAAAGCGACGCAAGCGTTCCTCCTTCACACGCCGACCGCGAAAATAGTAATCCGTCAACACACGTCGCACCCAGACGTCCACCGGAAATGCCTGCGGAAATCCGTAAGCGAAAAGCAAAACACAATCGGCAATCTTCGTCCCGACGCCATCGAATCGCAGCAATTCCTCGCGCGCTGCGTCGAGTTCCAGTTGTTGGATGGCAGCGAGATGGATTTCACCAGCAGCCACACGCCGGGCTGCTGCGAGCAGATACGGCGCGCGAAACCCCATTTTGCAAGTACGCAAATCCGCTTCGCTGACCGTCGCCAGTTCTGCTGCTGTCGGAAAGGCGTGGCAAAAAACGCCATTTCCGGTGCGGATCGCCGCACCATAACGTTCACACAACAAGCGAACGATCTGCTGGATTTGCACAATCTGTTTGGTGGACGAAAGAATGAAGCCGGCAAGGCATTCCCACGGGTCCTGCCGCAGCAAACGCAGGCCGCGACAACGATTCACGGCGGTTTGCAAATGCACGTCCGTTGCCGGAAAACTCGCGAGCACATCGGCAAGATTTACATCGCACTGGAGAAATTCGCGCAACCAACTCCAGTCGTTCGTCGCGCGATGACTGCGCGCGAGAATGCCATTGGAAACCGACCGGAGTTCCAGATAATGACCACGCATGACGCCATGCCATCTCCCGTCCTCAGTTCGCTGCCAGCCGAAGACTTGTCCGGACGAAAACGTTGCGTCCAGGTCATAATCTCGCGTCGGCAGGAGGATTTCGTTCCCCGCGCTCGCTATTTGTAAATCGCAGTCCATGAGGTCACTGTCCACCATATCCTGCCGGGCGACGGCTGAACTGACCAGAACGAAGCCGCAATTTCAATTTGTCAGCCGTAACTGTCTCGGTAAGAATGGCCGGCCATGATTAAAGCGCTGTTGTTGATTTTCAGGCCGGTGCAAACCTGGGGAGCTATTGAGGCCGCCAATCGGAGCATCGCTTATGTGCTGTGGTTGCATCTCCTCCCGTTGATTCTACTGACTTCCATCGCCGAAGGATACGGACTGGTGGAATGGGGACGAGTTCATCAAGGCGAGATGTCGTACACCAAAAAATACGACGTCAAAGAAGTTATCGTCGTTGAAATTGTTCAAAGTCTGATCTTCGTCGGGCTCGCCTTTCTCGGGGCTTACGCAGCGCAAACCTACGCCGCAACATTTCATCGTCGCACCATGTTTCGCCAGGCATTCACCGCCATCGCCTACGGCATGGCGCCTTTGCTGACTTTGCGACTCGGCGATTTGATCGGGGGATTGAACGCGTGGGTGCCGTGGGCCATTGGCATCGTCCTCACGATCGGCGTGCTTTACATGGGATTACCCTGCTTGCTGAAGCCCGATCCGCCACATGCTTTCGGCCTTTACGTGATGACCAGTCTCACACTGGTGGTAATGTTCGGATTGTGGCGACTGATTACGTGGCAATATTTCCTCGGTCGCTTCCCCGCCGCGGAACAATTCGTCGGCAAGCTCGTCGGTCTTACCGTAACCGGCGACACGCCGCCCTGATCACCCATTGCGACTGCTGCAACGCTTGCAACGCGGTCGCTTCATCCGTTCCGGTTAATTCTCGCACGATGCGCACTGCGCGAGCGCGTAACTTCGCGTTGCTCGGATTTACGTCCACCATCAGATTGCTCGCGACTTTACCAATCCGCACCATCGCGAGTGTTGTCAGAATATTGAGCGTGAGCTTTGTCGCCGTACCGGCTTTCAATCGCGTCGAACCCGTCAACACTTCCGGCCCGAGATCCGGCGCGATGACAACTTGCGGACGCATTGCGGATGGAATGCTGAGATGCGGATTGAAGCACAACAGTATCGTAGCGGCTTTACGTCGCTTCGCTTGAGCTAATGCGCCCCAGACAAAGCGAGTCGTGCCGCTGGCGGCAATTCCCACCACAACGTCTTTGCTGTTGATGCGACGCTGAAGAATTTCCTTTGCTCCGGCAGCAAAATCGTCTTCCGCGCCTTCCACCGCTCGCCGCAACGCCACTTCTCCGCCCGCAATAATCCCCTGTACCATCGGCGGCGGAACGCGAAACGTTGGAGGACATTCGCTGGCGTCCAACACGCCAAGCCGACCACTCGTTCCCGCGCCGACATAGAACAACCGACCGCCGCGTTTGAATGCGCGCGCAACGAGATTCACCGCGCGCGTCAGCACCGCCTTCTTCTGCAACAACGCCTGCGTGACTTTCGCTTCCTCGCTCAACATCAACTCAACCGCCGCCGCAACCGGCAGCCGATCGAGATTCATCGAACGCGGATTTCGCTGCTCTGTTGGCGAGAGTTTGCGTGAGCGAACGGGAAATTTTTCCACCGCAGGCGATTTGGTGCGGCGGTGAGTTTTACGCGGAGCCAATTTCGAGCCTTTCACGACGGCAATTTCCACGGGGCGCGATATTCGCGGGTCAAGAGCTTGCTCGCTTCGCGATCGCCGATAATGACTTCCTTTCGCGGATCCCACTTGATCTTGCGACCGACCAACATCGCGATGAGTCCGAGATGACCCGGAATCGCGGAACGATGTGCCACTTCCACCGGCGTAATCGTTGGCTGACGCGATTTGATGCAATCAATCCAATTGCGGAAATGCGGGTGCGAGCCTTCGGTGCGATAGAGCTTAATTTTGCGCAGTTCCTCCGGCAACGTTCGCGCGTCACCCCAATCGGAATTCGACGCTTCGAACGCGTTACCGCGATTCACCCAAACCCAGCCGTCCGTGCCAATCCATTTCGTGCCACTGCGAATATCGCGATGCCCGCCGGCAATTACAAATTCCACGTTATCCGGATACCTGGCCGTCAGGCGATAACGCGTGCAGGTATTCCAAATCGCGTCCCGCGGCGGAAACTCACCTTCTCCTTCAATCTCCAACGGACCGGTGTTATCAAAACCAAGTCCCCAATGCGCAATGTCACAGTGATGGCCAATCCAATCGAGCAATTGCCCACCGCCCGTGTTGTAATTCCAGCGCCAGTTTTTATGCACGCGGCCCTCGATGTACGGCTGCATCTGCGCCGGACCGATCCACATGTCATAATTCAATTCCGCCGGAGGCGGCGTCACCGACATCTTATCTTTCGTGCCCGCAAAATCGTGATGGCCTGAAGGCAATCCCACTTCGACGCGGGTCACTTTTCCGATTAATCCATTGCGCACAATCTCCGCCGCATAATGGAAGTGCCGTTCCGACCGCTGCCACGAACCGGTTTGCCAGATCAGTTTATTTTTCTGCACAGCCCGAACGATGGCCTGCTGTTCTGCAATCGTACGCGCCAACGGTTTTTCACCGAAGATGTCTTTCTTATTTCGCGCCGCTTCGACCGCCATCAACGCATGCCAGTGATCCGGCACCGCCAACATCACCGCATCAATGTCCGGTCGCGCCATCATCTCGCGATAATCGCGATACACCTGACAATCTTGGTTCTGATAATGCTGATTGATGGTGTTCGCCGAATCGCGCAGATGATTCTCATCAATGTTACAGGTGGCTACCACGCGACAATGCTCCAGCGCCATCAAGGCTTTGGTGTTGTGCGGGCCTTGCATGCCCCAACCCACCACGCCCACAGTGACTTTACCGGAGGGCGGCGTTTTGCCACCGCGTCCAAGCGTGCAGGCGGACAAAATCATCGGTGCGGAAGCGGACGCGACGGCAGTGCGAGCGAGAAATTGGCGACGAGAAAGCGGATTCGTTTGTAGTGGTTGGCTCATACAGTCTCCATGACGCCTAAAATCCCGGCAGGATTCGAGCATAATTTTTGATGACGGGCCAGGCGGACAGCTTGCGCTTGTCTTCGCTACGCCGTTTCACAACGATACCGCGTGCATCTGGAACATCTCGGCCTGAATCATCGCGATCCCGTCGCCGCGGCCGCCTGGTATTGCAAGCAACTGAATATGACCGTCGCGCGAAAAACCGGCCCGCCAAATAATTGTCATTTTCTCGCGGACAGTCGCGGCAAGATGATGTTGGAATTTTATGCCGACCCGACGGCAGCCGTTCCGGATTACGCCAGCCTCGAACCGTTTTCTCTGCACATCGCGTTTCACGTGGACGACGTTCATGCAGCAGTGGAACGCCTGTTAGAAGCCGGCGGCAGCCCCGCGATGTCGCTGAAAATAAATTCGCTCGGCGACGAAGTTGCTATTGTCCGCGACCCGTGGGGGATTCCCGTGCAACTTGTGAAGCGCGCCAAACCGATGGTTTAGGCACCGCTTATTTCATCGTCCCAACCAACCGCCGTCGATATTTAACACGGCGCCGTTGAGATAATGCGCATCATCAGAAGCGAGAAATAAGCAGCCGCCCGCGATGTCTTCCGCTTCGCCCCAGCGCCCCTCCGGAATGCGATCGAGAATCGCTTTATTGCGCACCGGATCTTCGCGCAACGCCCTGGTGTTTTCCGTCGCGATATAACCGGGCGCAATCGCGTTGACGTTGATTCGCTCCTTGGCCCATTCGTTTGCCAACGCTTTGGTCACGCCAGCGATTCCATGTTTGCTCGCCGCATAAGCCGGCACAGTGATACCGCCTTGAAATGAAAGCAGCGAGGCGATATTCACAATTTTCAGTCGGGCGTTCTCCGGCGCTTTGGCACGACCGGTTTCAATCCACCATTTGCCCAGCGCCTGCATCAAAAAGAACGGCGCGTTGAGATTCGTAGCGATAACCGCGTTCCAATCTGCTTCGGAAAAATCTTTCGCCGGCGCGCGTCGAATGATTCCGGCGTTATTGATCAGTGCATCAATTTTTCCGGTCTTGGCGAGAATATGCGCAATGACGTCAGCAGAATCTTTCTGCGCACCTGTACCGAGATCAGCGTTATGAGCGATGAACGCCCCACCCGCAGCTTTGACTCTGTCGCCGGTTTCGCTGAGATCACTGCGCGCCACGCCGACGACCGTCGCGCCTTCACGCGCAAATGCCACGCACGCCGCCTGCCCGATCCCTCGGCTCGCACCGGTGACTACCACTACTTTGTTTGCAAATCGTTTCATTTACTTTGAAAAACTGAATCCGTTGAACCGCTACTGCGTTGCAGAACGCAACTCCGGTTTTGATTAAATTCCGTCACCGCAAATCTAACGGCGCGACCGCATCCATATCGTTGAACGTCTGATTTTCTCCCGCCATGCCCCAGATGAATTTGTAATTACTCGAGCCGACACCAAAATGCATGGACCAGTTCGGCGACAACGCGACTTCTTCGTTGTGGAGGAACATGTGACGCGATTGCTGCGGCTCGTCGAGAAAGTGCGCGAGAACGATCTGGCCGAGATCGAAATAGAAATAAATCTCCGTCCGCCGCCAGTGCGTGTGCGATGGAAATGAATTCCAGACGCTACCCGATTCCAACGCAGTCATTCCCATGACCAGTTGGCAACTCTGAATACCGCCTTCGTGAATAAATTTATAAATCGTGCGCTTGTTCGAAGTTTCCTGTGCGCCGAGATTCACCGGCGCGGCTTCGGCCGATTTCATCAAACGCATCGGATACGGCGCATGCGCCGGACAACTGAGAAAATAAAACTTCGCCGGATTCTTCGGATCGTCGCTGCTGAACGCGACCGTCTTTGTGCCCATTGGCAGATAAACGCAATCCAGTTTCTCCAGCGCGAACGTCTGTCCGTCCGCCACGATCCGCCCCGAGCCACCCACGTTGATTACACCCATTTCGCGACGTTCGAGAAAATACACGCGTCCGGTTTCCTTGTGATTTGGCAACTCAACTGATTTTTCGGTCGGCATCACGCCCCCCACCACTAACCGGTCCAGATCCGTAAATGTGCCCGTGAGTTTTCCCGGCACGAAGAGATTCGAAATTAAAAATGCATCGCGGATTTCCTGCGTGGACATGCCACACACGTCCTGTGGGCGCGGCATACGCCGAATGGTGTCGTTGAACATGCGCCGAGGCTAAAGACGCGACTGTCATGGGTCAACGCGAAGTTCGGTTGCGTAAAAAACGCCGCGCACCGTGACGAGGATTTTTCTCCGAATATTCAAAAGTAAATTTCAAAAATCTTTTGAAGAATGCGAAGAAGAGTTCTCGCTTCCCGTCTCATCACCGTATGAAAAAACTACTGTTAGCCACGTTGGTTCTGGCCGGTGGAATTGCCGCAACTCAAGCCGGCATTCACGTGAGTATCGGCATCGGCGCACCGCATCGCAGCGTAGTGATTCGTCCGCCGGTGGTTGTAGGCCCGCCGCCGGTAGTCATCGCACCACCGGTATGTCCGCCTCCGCGGGTCATCGTGCCCTGCCCTCCGGTGCATTACAAACCGCATCCCGGGCATCAACACGGTCGCTACGACCGACATCACGATCATCGGCATCACAGCGGTCGCCCCGGACATCGCCGCTAAGGCTGATCCGATCCAGATTTAACATCACGCGAGCGGAATCAATGCACTCGCCCACGCACCGGGACGCAAGTCCCGGCTTTCGTGCTGAAGAATTCAGGCGTGATGTTTTTCTTCCGTCAGGAAACGGAAATCAATTACCGCCCCTTGGTTACGTTTACTTGAGAAGATACTTCGCCACGGCTTCACCGCGGGAATGCACGTGCAACTTCGAGTAAATGCCTTTGATGTGCATGCGCACCGTATCAATGCTCAGCGACATCGTGTCGGCGATTTCTTTGTAAGGAATTCCCTCCGCGAGACGATCAAGCACTTCACGTTCGCGATTGGAAAGCTTTTCAATCTCATTCTCCGTCACGCCGCGTTGGTTGAAGTATTGCACCACCTTGCGCGCGATATGACCACTCATCGGAGAGTTGCCGTTATAAACGTCTTCGATGGCCTGAAGAATTTCGTTCTGTGGCGTGCGCTTGAGCAGATAACCACTCGCCCCGGCGAGTAATGATTTGAAAATTTTCTCGCTGTCTTCGTACGCCGTCAGCATGAGGATGAGCGTTTGCGGAATCACAGCCTTGAGTTTCCGCACGCACTCGATGCCGTTCATCTTGGGCAGATTGATATCCACCAGAATGACGTCGGGAACATCCTTGGTGATCTCCACCAACGCTGCTTCGCCGCTGCCGTATGTGCGGCAACAGACAAATCCCTCACGACGGCTGATCTGTGTAGCCAGATTCTCACGAATCCACTCGTCGTCTTCGATGATCGATACTTTAATCGGTTTGGTGGCAACCATTTTCAAAAACAAAGTCAATTTTCCCGGCTAAAACGCAAGCTCCACGAACATGTGTAAGCACTGGTCAATGCGTCCACTTCCCCGGCAATTGCAGAGTAATTGTGGTATTACCAGGCTCACTCTGCCAGTTAAATTGTCCGCCGATTTTATCCAGCCGCTCGCGCATATTGGTAATTCCCGCCCCCGTGGGATCTCCCTTACCCGCTTCCATGCCGTGGCCGTTGTCTGAAATCGTGATTTTTAGTATCTCGTTTTCGAGCGATAAGCCGATGCGAACTTCAGTCGCGGCCGCGTGCTTCAAAATATTATTGAGCGCTTCCTTCACCGCCATGAACAGATTGTGGCGCACTTCGGTGGGCAACCGTTGTTCGGGCAACACCGCCGGCAAATCCATGCGACAACGCACGCCCGTATCCTGAAAATATTCCTGCGCGTAATGGAAAATGTAGTTGGCCAGATGATCCAACGTGTCGTTGCGAGGATTAATGGTCCACACGATTTCATCCATCGCCCGCGTAATATCGCGCACGGTGCGTCGGATATTTTGAATGTGAGCTTTCGCGCTTTCACCACTGCTTGCTTCCCGTTCGGCGAGTTCCGTCACCATCGCCACCTTCGTGAGACGCGAACCGACGTCATCATGCAAATCCGCCGCGATACGCATGCGCAGATTTTCAAGTTCGCGTAACCGCGCCACCCGTGCGCGATAAATCGCAACCGCAATGCCTACCGGCGTCAGCACGATCAACATCCGGAACCACCAGGTCTGCCAAAAGTGCGGTTCAAACCGCAGCATGAGTGTCACCGGATCTTCATTCCAAACCCCATCATTGTTACTGCCCATCAACTGAAAACGGTAACGGCCCGGCGTAACGTTGTTGTAAGTCGCCGCGCGCTGTCCTTCCGCATCAATCCAATCTTTATCCACGCCTTCGAGCCGATATTTGAACCGGTTTTTCTCAGCCGCCTGCAAACTCAGCGCGGTGTAACGAATCTCCACCCGACCGCTGCCAGCGGGAATTCCCACCAACGCCGGTTTCCGTCGCGTGATCCGGTTCTGCCAAAGGGGGCGTTGATCGACGACCACTTCTTCAATCGAAAGCGGCGGCGCCAAATCGTTCACACGAATCCGCGGCTCAACCGCCACGACCCCGCCGATGGAAGCAAACCACAGTCGTCCGTCGCGGCTTTTCCAACCAGCAGGTTTGGAAACACCATTGAACTGCGCCGTGTTCAAACCGTCCTTGCGTCCGAACACCGTGCAATTCACCCTTTGGATGCGTCCCTGATCGAATGCATCGAATTGTTGGCGACTGACCCGGAACAACCCCCGCCGACACGACATCCACAAGTAACCCAAATCGTCCTCGAGAATTTCGTACACCTCATCGTTGAACAGCCCATGGCGAGTGGAGTAATGCGAAAATTTCCCCGCGCGCAACCGATTCAACCCGCCGCCACGAGTTCCGATCCAGAGATCTCCTCCAGCATCCTCGTATAGTGCGTTGACGTAGTGATGCGACAAACCATTGGTTGTCGTGAAATTGGTAAATCCGTTCTTCGTCCATTGGCTCAATCCGCCGTCCGTTCCGAACCAAAGCCGCTCCTGCCGATCCTTCATCACCACCGTCACGTCATTTCCCGCCAATCCTTCTGCGGTAGTAAACGTGACATATTCCTTGCCGCGCACGCGATGCAATCCATTCGCCGTCCCGACCCAGAGGGTTCCATCGGTTTCTTCGTAAAAGGCCCGGACAACGGTGTTGCTGATATTACGAAAGCTTGGCGGATGATTGTTCGCATCCGGCTGATGAATGTGGTTTACGACTCCGAGAGATTCGATCCCGAGCCGCGATTCCATTCCGACCCATAAGCCACCCTCTCGCGCTTCATGCAACGCCAGGACGGTATCGTAGTTCAAACCGTTTTTGGTCGTGATACTGCCAAACACGCCATCCTTAAAACTGTTCACTCCACCGAACCAGGTCCCGAACCACATCGTCCCCGACTGATCTTCCAAAACGGACATCACGTTGTTGACGTTGAGACCGTCCTGTCGAGTCAGCGTGACAAATCGCGCCGGACTCAACCGATACAATCCGTCACGTCCGCCAACCCACAAATTGCCCTCGCGATCTTCATAAACGACATTCACCAGATCGCTGATGCCATTTCTTCCCACCCACCATGGCAACACATTCGCATTCACGCGCCGGCTCAACCCTTCGTAATTTCCAACCCAAAGCTGACCGAAGCGATCTTCGTAAATCGTGGTAATAATGCGTTCGAGCCATGAAAGATTTTCCGAGTAGCTGATGCGCTTGTTGTTTTCGAGACAGATTAAACCGTCGGTTGCGCCCAGCCACAATCGGCCCTCGCGATCCACCCGTGCTGCTTTGAAAATTCCCGGCACTGAACCGATTCCGAAATTGTCGCGGCTCACATTTCCCTTCAGGTCAACGCTCGCCAAACCGGTTACCGTAGCCACGCGCAGAATCTCATTCCTGTCTTCGCACAAGGCCTTGACCGAATTGTTGGTCAACATCCCATTATCTAACAGCCGTTCGAACTTCCCTTCCCGGTATCGCACCAGCCCCGCAACTCCGCCGAGCCACAACGAACCATCGCTCGTTTCCAGCATGCACTGAATCTGATTGTCCGGCAGACCGTTCGTTTTCAGGAAATGCGTAAACTTGCCATCACTCAGCCGGGTCACCCCATTGTTCTCGCTGGCAATCCACAACGTCCCATCGCGACATACCGTCAAAACATTAATAGGAGCTTCACGAAGATGAGAAACCGCCGGATCATCCAGCGCCGCGAACCGCACTCCATCAAAACGCACCAGTCCTTCGCGCGTCCCCACCCAAAGATAACCGTCGGGAGTTTGCGCAATGGCATTAACGGAGTTCTGCGGCAAGCCATCATCCGCCTGCCAAATGCGCAACTCGTAGCGCAACGCCCCGTCCTGGGCTTCCACACGACCTGTTATCGCAGCCAACGCCACGACGAGCCAACACCAGCGGCTTAACAACCGTCGCAACAAAACCAGGTGGCGGATACACATCACGGTCCCGCAGGGTAAAAAGACCGCAGTCTGTTGACAAACCAATCGTCACATCGCCTCTTCGCCCAAAGCATTGGCAATCGGCGCGACATTAACATGCGTCTGTCCCATTTCAGACATCCGTCTAATGTTCGCCATAACCAGTGAGCCGAACCTATGATAAACCTGCGCAAAGCTGTTCCCTGGCTCACGCTTGTACACGACCCGACCTATGAAAATACCCCACCAGTTCATTAAACGTCCTCTTCAAATAGCGTTGCTGGCAGCGCTGACGGCGTCCCTGTTTCCCCAGCAGACCAGCGCTGATGTTGTCTATGTAACTGCTCGTCCTCCCGGAAACCCCTCACCCAGTGGAATCAACGAGCCGTTCTTCCTGGAGCCAAACGGAGGCGGCAGCGATACATCCGCTGCTGGCACAGCCTCTGGATCTCCGTCTCGCAGCGGTTGCCGTTTCTATTCGAACAGTTTTTCCAATCGCGTTGATGGCAGCGTCGGATTTAGCGTCGCCCCGACCCTTGGCGTCCCGGGTGGCATCTATCAAATACACCACAATTTCAATTCCGTCGTCGGAGGCAATGTCAGCAGTAACATTTCTCTCTCGGTCACCTGTTCGGTGGGTGGCTCGCTGTCATTCTGGAATACCGGCACCAATTTCATTCAGGCTTCCGGCAACCCCGCCAATCAATGGAAATTTCTCGGATATCTTACCAACAACGTCGACAGCGCGAATCCGGTCATTGACTTCGGTTATCTCAGCGGCCACGTCTCAGCAGCGGCCAACCAACGACTCTTGGTGGATTGCTTCCGCTTCACTCTTTACGAACCCTGCGTCGATATCCCGCCAGTAGGTGTCACCGGCCCACTTTCCAGCAACGTCAATGAAGTGGTCGTTACCGGAGTCTCCGCCTCTGCCACCAACGTTAATGTTTATCAAGACAGTGGCTCCGGAATGGTTTTGATCGGCAGCAAAACCAGCGACGTCACTGCCGGCAATAACATCGTCACTGTCGCCGGCTTGCAGAAAAATGCCATCGTTGCAGCCACCCAGACTATTGACGGCCAGGAAGGCTGCGTCCCGGCCACTGGAATTACCGTTGGCGGTGGCGCTAATCCTCGGGTGCGCGTGGTATTGAGCGTGCGCGAAACCAGTAGCACCGGCCCTGTCGGTGCCTCCGGCAATACTGGCGGAGTAGGTGCCAACATCCATTTCCTCGGCGCTTCCACCCGCATCGGAAGTGCTCCTGGCGATGGCCCCGTGTTAACGCCCAGCACCGAATGGCAAACGTTAACCTTTGACCGCGGCACCGTCACAATCGGTAACGCATCAAACGCCGTTGGCGCTGTTACGAGTGACCCCGCCTATAATCCTGACGACACCGTTCAAATTCGCGTTTACGCCTTCCGCACCGTCCCGGAAAATAATGTTCAGATATTTTCCCGTGTCCCGGCGGAATCCACCACCTGCACCAGCAATGACTACTTCTCTGTCAATTGGACCTGGTCGCCGGTAGAAGGTGCTGATGGCTACCGGTTATTGCGAAATTACAACGGTGACAATTATACCAATTACTATGTCGATGTTTACGCCACCGAGTATCTCGATTTTAATGCCTGGAATTGGATTGATACTGAGAATCTAATCACGCCAACCGCCACCCAAACCAATCCGTCCGTTAAGTGGAATGCTCAGACCGGCAGCACTCCCGCCGGCACAGTAAATGATCTACAGGGGGAATGGGGTACCATTGACGCCATTGCCTTCGCCGTCGATGACCTCGAAGACACTGGACCATTCGACATCTATATCGACAACCTCAAGAACGGAGACATCGTGTTCCAGGACTTTGAAGGTGCCCCGGCCAATGCCGCAGGTTACGGCTTCAGCAATCCTTCTTTCTCCGGCACGACTTCCGGCAACATTCTGTCGGCGCCAAATCAATCGATCGTTACCAGCGCCGCAGCCGATACCGGCTCGAAATCACTGCGAGTCCGTTTCCAATGGGTCGCTGCGCAGGACAGTCGCTGGTTGCGCTTTACCACCTCCGGTGCTGTTGGCCAGAACCCCTTGATCAATCTGGACCAACCCACCACCATTCGCTTCCTGCTGTTGCCGGTGGGCGAATCACCAGTCGCTCCACCTGCTCCGACGCTGAGCATCAGCCGCGTCGGCGAAGACACCGTTCTCAACTGGAGCGGCACGCATCGCTTGCAACAGGCGACCAGTCCTGCTGGACCGTTCAGCACTATCAGCGGTGTTACCAACGCGCCCTGGACGAATACCTTTACCACGCCCGAGCGCTTCTTCCGCCTGGTTGACTGAGTAAATCACATTCCACGAAACCCGGGACATGACCTGTGTCCCGGGTTTCTTTTTGTCCAGATCAGGTAACTTTGTCCGTCGCTGCACTCAACCGATAGAACTTTCGGTCAATTGCCTCACAGGAAGTCTTGCAACAGCAGGCTCAAATTTCTCAAGATTCGTCGTTCGCCAAATCGTCAGATCAGAAGTTTATGCCACACGAAGTTTCGTTAATCGCGACCATTGCCATTGGCTTCGTGTTTGCCTTTGTCTTCGGCCTCATCGCAAACAAGCTGCGACTGCCTCCGCTCATCGGCTACCTTTTGGGCGGCGTTCTGATTGGACGTTACACTCCAGGCTACGTTGCCGACGCTGAACTGGCCGGACAACTGGCTGAAATCGGCGTCATGCTGCTCATGTTCGGCGTCGGGCTGCACTTCTCGGCAGCCGACCTGATGGCTGTGCGACGAATTGCTGTCCCGGGTGCGGTTTTGCAAATCGTTTTCGCTACCGCAATCGGCACCGTGATGTGCAAGCTCTGGGGCTGGACCTTGGGCGGCGGATTGGTTTTGGGACTGAGCTTATCCGTCGCCAGCACTGTGGTGCTGCTGAAAGCCTTGGAGGAACGCAACGCCGTGGCCACTCCGAACGGCCGCATCGCCGTCGGCTGGTTGATCGTTGAAGACCTCGCCATGGTGCTCGCGCTGGTTTTGTTACCCGCACTATCCGAAGCGTTAGGTGGCGTCGTGCCGAAAGGTGCGAACAGCGGACTCAGCAAACTCGGTCTCCTTGGCTCGTTGGCGGTCACTGTGTTGAAGGTCGCCTGTTTCGTCACGCTCGTGATGCTGCTCGGCCCGCGCTTGTTACCGTGGTTATTGCGCTCCGTAGCACGAACCGGTTCGCGCGAATTGTTCACCCTATCGGTGTTGACGATCGCACTGGGCGTAGCGTTTGGTTCCGCCAAACTGTTCGGCGTATCCTTCGCTTTAGGCGCCTTTTTCGCTGGCGTCGTGCTCAGCGAATCCAGCTTAAGCCATAAAACCGCCGCGAATCTGCTCCCATTGCAGGACGCATTCGCGGTGTTGTTTTTTATCTCCGTCGGCATGTTGTTCGACCCGCGAATTCTCATCAACCAACCGCTGATGGTCGTAGCCGTGTTACTGCTGATTCTTATCGGAAAAACCGTTCTGGCGCTCGGTATCGTCATGGTGTTGGGATATCCTGTCAGCACCGCATTGACGGTTTCTGCGGCCTTGGCGCAGATCGGTGAATTCTCATTTATTCTCGGTGGATTGGGATATTCGTACAAGCTTCTGCCAGCGGAAGGCATGAGTTTAATTCTGGCCGGCGCGCTGCTTTCAATCGGCCTGAACTCCATGATGTTTGCGGGCGTCGGCTGGCTGATAAATCAAATCCAGAGCCGACCATCGTGGCGAAAACGATGGGAGGAATCGCGGATGGGCCCGTTGAATCGGCTGCAGGCGGACCTGGAAGCCGTGCGCAAACAGCAGGAAGCGAAAATGGCCGCGCATCACGTTCTCTCGCCGGAAGAACTCGTCGAACGATTCCCCTTCCTGTCCGCGCTGACGCCGGAACAACGCGAGACATTGATTCTGCATTTTCATCCCCGCTCCGCGCAACCCGGTGAGCGAATTATCCGAACCGGCGACAAAGCCGATGCTGTTTATTTCCTCTCCTCCGGAGAAGTGGAAGTTTCGCTCCCGGGAAAGAAAATCAAACTCCCTGCCGGAAGTTTCTTCGGCGAAATGGCGGCGCTGAATGGATCAGTCCGCACGGCCGATGTGACCGCGTTGGATTACTGCAAATTACTGGCGCTGGATCAACAGGACTTCCGCGAATTGCTCCGCCGCTATCCCGGCATGCGCTCGCACATTGCTCAACAGGCAGCCCAACGCTCAACCAGCAATCAGACTGAGCTCGCCAACAAGAGCAGCTTAAAGTCATAAGCGATGGAAACTTCGATGGAAACTTATTGAAGTGCTCGCAACGCGAAGCTTCAATCAATGCCATCAGCGGCTCTCACTGGCCGTAAAGTTGTTGGCGAATAGCCGCGCGGCGCTCCGGGTCACCTGCTTGATTGTCTCGCGCTGAAATTACCGCGTCGGCCAATGCAGCGCCGACTTCTGCTTCGCCCGCCGCAACGAAATCCGCTCCGGCGTTCTGCAAGGCTTCGGTGTCACGCAGGTGCGCACAACGAGCGAAGACGCGCAATTGCGAATTCATCTGCATCGCCTGTTCGATGATATGAGTCGCAGCGTCGATGTCGGTGCTGAGAATCAACATTTCGGTAGTTTCAATTCCGGCTTCCGCCAAGGTGCCAACCTGCCGAACATCACCGTAAATAGCGCTATAACCGGCATTCCTCAATTCGCGGACCGCGTCCAGATTCAAATCGATCACAATCACTTCTGAACCCGCATCAACCAGCAACTGATGCACGATGCGCCCCACCGGTCCGTAGCCGACGAGAATACAACGCTGCTTTTCGATTTGCGGCGCTTCGCCCGGACGGGTCTCCGCCAATTGCACTTTGTTTTTGGAAACCGATTGTCGTGCGAAACGGTACACATAGGGATTGATGGCAATAGAGATTATGGAAGCGGCAATTAACGCGTTCCATCCGGCGTCATCGATGAGTTTCAGGTTCAGCGCCACAGTGCCGAGAATGAAGCTGAATTCGCCCACTTGCGAAAACGCCGCACCAATTGGCACCGAACGCAGCCACGGTTCACCCAGAAATCGCACGGTCAATGACGCTGCCAACGGCTTAATCAAAACCACTACCAGCAGCACAATCAGAATAATATGCGGAATCTCAATCAGACTTTTCGGATTGAACAACATCCCCACCGAAACGAAAAACAACACCGCGAACGCGTCCCGCATGGGCAGCGCGTCGTTGGCCGCTCGGGTCGCGAATTCAGATCGTCCGACTGCCAATCCCGCCAGAAATGCCCCCAGCGCCATTGAAACACCGAAGACTTTTGCTGAGCCTACCGCAATACCGAGAGCCAAAACCAGGACGGTAAGCGTGAACAATTCGCGCGAGCGCGTCCGCGCAATTTTTTCCATCGCCCACGGGATGACCCACTTTCCAAGCACGATGACAACCGCCACTAACCCGACAATTTTCAACGAGGCAACCCCTAGAACAGCTCCCACATTCTCTGTTGTTTC
Organism: uncultured Verrucomicrobiota bacterium; assembly: GCA_937894935.1. GTDB lineage: Bacteria > Verrucomicrobiota > Verrucomicrobiia > Limisphaerales > JADLHS01 > JADLHS01. The sequence continues at coordinate 2,979 of CALAYC010000238.1, read as the reverse complement.
CGATCCAAACAGGATGGGCAACAGCAGCAGCGCAGCAACCGTCAGGATGTCTTCCACTACGGTCCAGCCGATTGCGATGTGGCCGATGCGAGCGTGGAGATCGCGCCATTCCGCCAGCACCAACGCCATCACCACCGTGCTCGCCACAGAGATTGCCATTCCCAGAATCAGACCGCTTGTCCAGGACCAGCCGAAGCATTTCAGAGCCGCAGCGAGAGCGACGGTGGAGGCTGTGCTTTGAATCAGCGCACCCGGCAACGCAATCCGCCAGACCGAAATCAATTCCCGCAGGTGAAAGCGCAGTCCGATTCCGAAGAGCAGCAGGATGACTCCAATCTCAGCGAATTGTTCCGCCACAGTTCGGTCCACCACGACTCCCGGAGTAAACGGCCCCACGGCAACGCCCGCCAGCAGATATCCGATAATCGGAGAAATCTTGAGTCGCACAGCAAGGTAGCCAAATAACAAAGCCCCGGCCAGGCCCGCAGCAAACGTGACAAGAACACTGATGTCGTGCATGAGGCAGAGTTTGCGAGAAGCGTATCCACCGGACAATGAAATTGCTCTTGACCCAAAACTTCTTGCGAAACTTCTTTCGCGCTCACCAATTCATCCGAAACAACGCAGATTGCTCTGCTCGTCATTCGAGTTACGATCGAAGTTCTATTTCGGCGGCGGCATTGGCTCGGGAGGCAATACCCTTTCGCCCGGCTTCCAGAAGTCCTGCGTCACCACTTTTCCCTGTTCCAGTTGCACCCGCGCTTTCAGCGAGCCATCGGGATGAAAGGCCAGCGACTCACCATGAGCGACACCGTTGGAAAGCGTAATGACTTCGGCAAGTTGACCGTTTTCGTGCCAACGCTCAAAATGACCTTCGACCGTTCCAGACACGATTTTTGCCACGGACAATTTGTTGCCGTTGGGATAAAATTTGGTTCGAATCCCGTGCGAAACGCCGCGCACGAAGTATTCGCGCACCTGAATCACGCCATTGGTGTGCCAGCCTTCGGAAAGGCCTTCGAGAAATCCGTTCGACACCGCGGAACGGGATTTCAATTCCCCACCGCCATAACGTTCCACCACAAAACCGGTGAAAGGAGTGTCGCCATCAAACAATTGTCCTTCGCGCAAAACCAGATCGTGACGCAAACGTTCGACCGGAGGTGGTTCTTGAGGCGCAGGCGCAGGTTGCCATTGGAAAACCACAAGAACCGTGACACAAATGAGCGCAACGCCAACGAATATGAAAATGCGGCGCCGATTCGCACTGCCAGCCGCAGCGGGGGAATTCATCGTCAATTAACGCGCACGCGGAAGAGCATGGAACGCGGCGGGCTGGGCGGAAGCACCACCTCGGTTTCCACTATCTGAGAAAGCGGGTTGTAATAGCTTTGCGTGACCGGCGCCGAACTGCCTGGCGGCACCCGCACCGACATCGGCGTCCAGTTTACCAGGTTCGTCGTGCCTTCAATCGTGTATGTGCGATTCGCCACACCAAAAAATTGAATCACGGGCGTATTTCCCGGTCCGCGCGTAATCGCGACTTTGAAGTTGTCGTTTGTATCCCACGCGTATGTTCCGGCGATGTAGTTGGCCAGATAAGTCATGCCATTGGGAGCGAGTCCGTTCGGGTTGATATCCGCCAGCGTCAAACCGCCGCCCAGCATCTGGATGATAATTTGCTCCCAGCCATCCGGCAAACCGTCGCCATCGGTATCAACACCGAGGGTCAGATTGATTACCGTCTCGCCGGCCGGTTGCCCGAGGTTGACCAGGTTTCCGACCATTTCGAGCGGCAGATAAACCACGCCACCGATGACCACTTTCAAACGAAAAGGCACTGAAGGCTGTAACGCGGTCGGCTTGTATGCGCCAGGCACCGACGTGGAATCCATCGGCACAATCAGGCGATAATTTTCTCCCGGCAGAATATCAGGCGACACCTGACAGGTAACGACGACGCCGTTAGTCGTTTCGAGAAACACCTGCGCGGACGCCAGCGAAAGCGGCTCGCCGTATTCGTCGCGCACCAATCCATGAATGACATGATGCGGTGCGGGCGGGAACGCCCACACTGAGCTGACGACCAATAACAAACTCGCGAATCCCAACACCAACCGCGAGGCGCGACGCGTAATACGAGAAAAACCTCGCCCAACTCCAGCCGCACAATATTCAGTTCGTGAATCGTAAATCATAAATCCTCCAGCACCTCAGTTACCGGAATATGAATAGGTGACGAAGTGAATCTTGATATCGCGCACGGTGGCGATAAAGCGATTCAAGCCTTCTTCAGGATTGTTCAACAACGCATGTCCTGGAACGACGAGCTTCCAGCGTGTGTTCCAGACCGACCGCGCCACCAGTCGGTTATTGGTGTATTGCGAACGCAATAACGTTCCCGTCGGACCATAGAGGTTACCGCTGAAATAATCCGCGGCGGGCACGGGCCGGAACGACTGATGTTTCCGAAGCGCAAACAACGGTTCGGTCAACGAATCACTCGAGGTGTAAAGCGGCAACGTCGAGAAATCGGACGCACCGATGTTAAACGGTAACGCAATCGCTACGTCCGCCACCTGCCACGAACGAATCGTACTGGAATCACCCAACGGTGGCGTGCGCATGCGGTCTTCACCGACCGGAATCAGATAGACGTAAGGCGTCGCCGCCAATGCCAACGGATCCAGGAACCAGTTGCCCGGGTCGGGCGGCGACACACCACCTGCTCCGCCATTGGCTGCCGGAACATCCATGCCGCGATAACCTTCCAACGCCACGCCAACACCAAAGATTTTCGTTGCAAAGGCGCTCGGGTTGAAGTTGTGATCGCCCGCCGAAAGTTGCTGGCCGAAGAGATTAACGCCATTGGCGATAACCGTGCTGAAATCGATCACGATTCCCGGGACAGGCAAACCATCACCGCGCGCAATCTGCATGCAATAGCGGCGCACATCCGCATCAGCCATCACGTCCGCC
>CALAYC010000237.1 GCA_937894935.1 uncultured Verrucomicrobiota bacterium | reverse complement strand
GCGGGTTGGACTTCCGGCGATGCTGCCGGTTTACCGATGTTTCCTGCGTTGGTGCGATTCGACGAATGCGAACGAGGCGAGATTGAACACGCATTACGCATCGTCGTTAAACGCACTCGCTATAATCATTACATCTATCCCGCTACGCATTACGCATCGGCCGCCACGAATACGAGCGTCAATCTGCCGGCCATGGGGCAACGGTTGCGATTGAAATCATCGTTCGTCATTCCGTCGAACTGGACGAAACAGGAGAAAGCCGTGTTGGCCGCGCTGAAAAAATACGGCGCATTCGTCGCGGATAACGGGAATTTCTTTTCGATTTCCGTCACTCCCGACGACCGTTGGCCATCCGGTTGTTTTGATCGGCTCGCGACGGTTGGGATTACAAATTTCGAAGCGATTGTTTCCACCGGTCCGAATGAAGGACCGCGTTCGCCCGGCGCACCGATTGCAAGTGCGGGACCGGATTTGAACGTCGCACCAGGAATGCCGGTGTCGTTGCAAGGATTTGTTACTTACACGAGCGCAATTCCGCTGACGGTGCAATGGAAGCGTTATTCCGGTCCGACAAATCTGGTGTTCGCGAATACTGGCCAAACGAACACATCCGTTACGTTCAATGAGCCCGGCGTTTACACTTTGATGCTAAGCGCCAGCAACGGCGTGCATGCAGTGGCTTACGATGCGGTGACAATTTCGGTGACGCCGACAATTCATCTCAGCGTTACGAAAATGGGCGATAGTTTGAACCTGAGTTGGTCTGGTGGAACACCACCGTTTGTAGTCGAGCAGGCGACGGATTTGGTTTCGCCGTTATGGAGTGGCGTCGTTACGACTGCAACTCATACCGCAACGCTGCCAATCACTCCGGGAGCGGCATATTTCCGACTGAGAAGCAATTGAGCTCCACACGAACAAGCGAGAACTCGAAAAACGAAAAGCCCCGCAATTGCGGGGCTTGAAATTGGTTGCGGGGCTAGGATTTGAACCTAGGACCTTCAGGTTATGAGCCTGACGAGCTACCGGGCTGCTCCACCCCGCGTTAAGGGACGGACATAATGGCGAAGAAAATCTTTTACGCAAGTGCGAAAAAGGGGCGAATGCGCAATAACACGTCGTTTCGTTGCTTCACTCGGTTTTGAGTGACGCGAGTTTTTGTTGAATCGCCGCCTCGTCAGCGTAGTTCGGATTTTCAGCCAAAAGTTTCTGATAATTCTCGCGGGCCTGATCGAATCGTTGTGCGGCAACGAGTTTTTCTCCCAAAACCAGACGCAAACGCAGCCGCTGTTGTGGCGTTGGATTCAACGTAAGCGCGCGTTCATACGCCGCAATGGTGGAAGCGGGCTTGCCTTGGGCATCGTAAAGCTCGGCCAATTTTTCCGTCAGCACGGCACTGGTTTTGGTGATGATGGTTTCTTCCAGGGCAGTGGCGAGATCTGCAACTGACGCGCCATTGAGGCGACTGAGATTGATGACGCGCTGCAACGACCATTCGGCGAGCTGGTTCGTTTCGGTCAAGAACTGAAGATGTTGTTCCTGCAAATTTCTACCGAAAGGGCGATATAATGGGTCGCCGACGACAGTGGTTTGCCACGACACCGTTTGTTGCCCGGCATAGGCAGCTTCGCCAAAAGTGAAACCGAGATAGAGCCATCGCGCGATAAATGCACCGACATCCGGCGTGCCGGTAAGATAAGGTTCGTCCACTGAGCCCATGGAGCAGGTTGCGCCTTTGGCCAGCAACGGCGCCGTCCAGCGTGTGTCCGTGGTGCGCAACGTGAGTGCACTGAAGCTGTGCAGATGATACGCAAATGCGCCGGGCATGAATTCAACATTCGGTAATGTGAAGGGGCCGCTTACATGCTCACGATACCAGCCGATGTAGATCCCGATCTGACTCATCGGAAAACCGGTTGGAAACGTGTCGCCGCCTTCATCAATTACCGTGTCAAAACCGAATTGTTTGGTAAGCGTTGCAGCGAGCTTGATCCAGTCGTCGCCGATTTTGTAACCCGGGTCGGCAATGTTGCGCACATCGAAGTATGCGCGGCCCCAAAGTCCATTCGTTTCTGCCTGCAACGCTTTATCCACCAGACTGCGCGCGATCGGCATCGTCGGGCCATCGAGCCGCGTGACAATCAACAGTCCGTTAGTGGGATGAAGATCGGTGGCGTTCGTCGTGCCGTAGAGCAGATTCAGATGCGGGCCGGTTAGCGGATAGCCATTCGGCAGAAGCGGCAGACAGGCGAGTTCGCTGTCCACGGCAGCCTCGTTGCGGCGCATTTCGGGACGCGTTTTATCTTCTTCCGCTTCCCGCAAATTCGCATCGCGAGAAATGCGCAACGGCATACCGTAACAGAGAACTGCGTAGCGAATCTTCGATTCAGTCACTTTGCGGGCGACGGCAACGCGGGTGTTGTTTGTGCCCGGTAAATCACCACGGCCAATGCGCCAGAGCTTGAGCGATTCGAGTTTTTTCGCCAGAGGCCGCTGAAGGTCGTCGCGAAAAACTTTGCGCGAAATGGTTTCGCTGTCCGGCAAAGCAAAGCCCAGCACTTGTTCCGGCGGCACATCTCGAAGCCGGGCGTAGTAATAGGCGAGAGTTTTTGAGTCGGGAACTTTGGTGTTGTAGATGACAACGACTTCTTCGCCGCCGGCAACGCAGCGAAGGGTTGTAGTGATAATAAACGCGAAAACGAATGTGAGGGTCGTTATCGGTGATTTAATCATGTTGGGCTTCCATGCCTTTGGTTGTAATCACTGATTGTCACTATTAACTCGTAATCCGTCCCAGGCAAACCAAATGCCCGGAGGCAATTCCGCCTGCGCAATATCATGATCGAAATCGTGTGTCATGTGCGTGAAAAAAGTGCGTTGTGCGCCGATGCGACGGGCAGTTGTCAGTGCTTCATCGAGACACATATGCGTCGGATGCGGCGCGTGTCGGAGTGCATCGAGCACGGCAATTTCAACTCCGCGCACGTGTTCTAACGCCGCTTCAGGGACTTCTTTGCAGTCGTTCAAATACGCCAAGCGTTTGCGACCGTTTTGAGTAAACAGAAATCCGGTGGTTTGAAAACGGCCGTGAGGCAAGGAAAGCGGAGTGATGGTCAAATCGGCCAACGAAAATGGGCCGTCGATGACGTGCGGTTCGGGCATGAAATAGCCTTTGGGCCACGGACCCGCATGGAAAGCGTAACGGAAAACGCGCCGCAAATCGTCCATCGTTTCCGCATTGGCATAAACCGGCAACGGGACGCCGCCGCGCATATCACAAAAGCGCCGGCAATCATCGAGTCCCATGATGTGATCCGCGTGTCCATGCGTCATCAGCACGGCGTCCACCTGTCGGATATTCTCGCGTAAACACTGCGTCCGCAAATCCGGCGGCGTATCGACGAGGATGCGAATTTCAGGCGTGGTGACGTAAATGGCCGAGCGTGTGCGCCAGTTTTTCGGATTGGCGAGAAACTCCGGCGGATAATCTTTGCCGATGATGGGCACGCCCTGCGACGTGCCGGTGCCGAGAAATAGAAATGAAAAGGCCATGCGCGTAACAGACGCAGCACGTTACACAGCAAAAGTTGTCGTCGCGAACATTTTCAATTGCGACGAGAACCGACTTGCCCACACTGACGGGCAAAATGCGGGAACGGTCATCGTCATTTTTCTTTTTAATCCTGGCTTTGCTGGGAGGCTTAACGTCGCAATCGAGTCGGGCGATGGAAATTCCCGGTTTGTTCTACGCCTGGGGCGTCACGAATGAAATCACCACCAATTCCGCGGCGACGATTGGTCCGATTACGCAGATTTCCGTAGGCGGTTTTCATGCAATTGCGCTGCGTGCGGACACAACGGTGGTCACTTGGGGCAACACCACGTTCGGACAGGTAACCAATCAACCGGCAGGATTGACCAATATCGTCGCTGTCCATGCAGGAGCGCAACATAACCTCGCGTTGCAAAGCGACGGCACGGTCGTCGCGTGGGGACGCGGCACCGCCGGGCAAACTAATGTTCCGGCAAATTTGAACGACGTCATGGCGATCGCGGCTGGTGCGGACCATAGCGTGGCGTTACGCAGTAACGGTACGGTTGTGGCCTGGGGCACGGCGAATCTGACAAACGTTCCGCCAACGGCAACCAATGTTGTCGCGATTGCGGCAGGATCGTCGGGAACAATTGCTTTGCGTGGTGATGGGACGATTATCGCGTGGGGCACGGCCATCAACGGACTGACCAATGTTCCGGCGTCAGCGACAAATATCGCCGCAATCTCTGCAAGTTTCACTCACGCTCTGGCATTGCGATCCAACGGAACAGTCGTTGCATGGGGCGACAATACCTACGGTCAATCCAGCGTGCCGGCGCAATTGACTAATGTTGTGGCGATTTCTGCCGGCTGGTTGCATAGCCTGGCGAAACGCGCCGACGGAACGTTTGTTGGCTGGGGATTGGCCACATCCGGCCAGACCGTGAACCCATCGGTCGCGACGAATTTATCCTCCTTCGATGCGGGAAATCAGATTAACGTCGCGATTGATTTAGCACCGCGTTTTGTCGGCGCTCCGGCGACGAATATCACCGTTCCGGCCGGAGCGGATTATACGCTGACTGCGAACGTGATTTCCGGAAGTGCGTACTCGTTGCAATGGTTTTTCAACGGCGCGCCGCTGACCGACGAAACAAATGCTTCGCTCACCATCAACAATTTCAACTTCACCAAAGCTGGAGCGTATTCACTCGTTGCTTCTAATCTGGCGCGCACTGCGAGCCTCCATACCTCGCTGCGATTGAGCAACGCGCCGAATGTTCTCGTCAACGGAGTGAATATCGGTGGCGGTACAGTAGTGCGAACTAATTCCGCGACCATTGTCCTGACCGCTACGACGAATGCCTATCCGCGATTGCATTACACACTCGACGGCAGCGAACCGGATTTTACGTCGCCGCAATATTCCGGACCGGTCACGGTTTCCAACAGCGTTACACTCCGTGCGGTTGCATACAATTCGCTGGTCACGGATAAAGCCGAAGCCGCTACAGTAAACGTGCAAGTGATTCCGACGTATCCACTGGTCATTCAATCACCCGGCGGCACGGTGGCGCGCACTCCGGCTGCCGATCTTGGCACAAATAGTTATCTCAGTAATGTCGTGGTAACACTCACGGCGACGCCGGCGGACGGATGGATGTTTATGAATTGGGCTGGCGCGGCGAGTGGCACAAATGCGGAAACTTCAGTGACGATGAACCAATCGAACTTCGTGCAAGCGGTGTTCGGTACGACGCTGAATCTCAATACCAATTATCCGCAGGGCAGGGTGGAAACCGATCCGGCGACAGGAATTTTTCCGTACGGTTCAACGGTCACGCTTACCGCACGTCCCGATCCGGGGAGTTATTTTTTCGGTTGGGCTGGCTTGCTGACGAACTTCAATAATCCGGTCACACTCACGGTGACAAACGCATCAGGATTGACGGCATTGTTCGCCAGCTTAAGTGGCAATCAGGTGTCGCTTGTTGCGTTGCCGGTGAACGGCGGGAGCATTCAGGCGAATCCGGCGTTCAATGTTTATACGAACGGCGATGTCGTGACGTTGACGGCGTGGAACACGTCGAATCGCGTCTTCTCGCATTGGAGCGGCGACGCCAGCGGCACGAGCAATCCGCTGTCGCTCACGCTTGATGACAGCAAGCTCGTTTATGCACATTTCGTTCCTGGCGTGCCAGTCAGTCAATTGCCGGTATTCACCGAAGTGCCGCGTGGCAGCAGTTTGAGTTTAGGTAACAATGCTTCTTTGAGCGCGGTGGCGACAGGCATCGGACCGATCCGTTATCAATGGCGATTGAACACATCGCCCATCAGTGGCGCGACGAACACGCAATTGCTCGTAACAAATCTGACGCTGGCCAAGGTCGGGCTTTACGATGTGTTGGCGAGTAACTCATTTGGTGTAGTCACGAGTCCGGCAGCGCCGGTGGCGATCTTTCAACTCGATTTCACGCCGAGTGTGTTTGGATTGTTGCCGTTGCTGATTATTGATTGTGCGCCGGGAGCGAATTTTTCATTGCAGTATTCAAGTGATTTGGGGCTGACGAATTGGAGTTTGTTAGCGCCGATAACTACGCCTGCAGCACGATCTTATTTTGTCGATTTCTGGCCGACGAATTCACAGCGGTTTTATCGTCTCGTGCCGGAATGAATTTTTCTCATTCTTAAATCGTCGGCGAATGGTCGTTTGATTGATTTCAAAAAATCAGACTGGCTGAGCGAGGTGTGGCCTTTTTCTTATGATGCGAAACTTATTATTGGTGGGATTAGCTATAATCGGAGTCGGCGGCGGTGAAAGCGTAATGTTTTCTGCGCCGAAATCGCCGGTGAATTATGCGAATCCATTGGTGGGAACGGCGTCGCTTGATGATCCAAAGTTACGCGGTAACGCTCCGCCTCCCGGTGAGGAAGCATACACCGGGTTCACGCATCCTGGTCCGGGATTGCCGCATCGTCATGTCGTCGTCGGCCCTATCAACAAAGATTTGACCGAAGCAGCGGGAAATCACGGCATCATTTTCTCGTACATTCACCAGCGTCGGACGATGCTGGGGTTTTCGTCGCATCATCCCGGATTGACGATCATGCCGGTGGTGGGCGATTGGACGGTGCCGCCGGATCGCACTTATGCGTCACCGTATGACAAAACTTCCGAGAAAGCGTCGCCGGGCTATTATTCCGTGTTTTTTCCGGACACCGGTATTCGCACGGAACTGACGACCACGGAACGCACAGGCTACTATCAATTTACTTTTCCGCAAACGGATCGGGGCGTGGTGTTGATTGATCTCGGAGCAGGGAATAACAGCGTCGAAATCGTGGGCGACCGCATTGTGCGCGGACGAAGCGGACGGGATCGCGGGCGCGCTTTTGTGGCGGAATTTTCCAAGCCATTCAAATCGCATGGCGTTTTTCGTCAACATCAACCGCGACTCGAAGGAGCGCGATTGCGGCGGGATGACGACGTGCGCAGCAACGAACGGAACATCAGCGGCAGTTACGCCGGTGCTTATCTGGAATTCTCAACGACTGCCGGTGAACAAATTCTTGTGCGCATTACGTCGGACCGGAATTTCGAGCAGGCGGAAACGCAACTCGCCAATGAGCCAAAGGATTTCAATGTCGTTCATCAGGCGGCTCGCGCTATCTGGGCGGATAAACTGAATCGCATTCAGATTAAAGGCGGCACCGAAATGCAGCGAACGATGTTTTATTCCACGTTGTATCACTCGTTGCTGACGCCGCGATTAGTAGCGAAGAAGGGAACGCCGTGGCGCAGTCGCGGTGAGGAAAATCGGGAATTGGATTACGATCGCTACACCCCGATTGCGCTTTGGGATACGGGGCGAAACCAAGTCGTCTTGCTCACGCTGCTCGAACCGGATGTGAAAACCAACATTCTGCGCACGCATCTTGAGATGGCGCGAGAATCGGGTTTCATGCACACGTCGTTTCATGGCGATAATGGTGTGTTGATGTATCTCGGTGCGTGGGAGCGCGGGCTGCCGTTTGATTACGAATCGGTTTACGAATATTTGCGCAAGAACGCGACCGATCCGTCCGGGCCGCGTGGCAAACTCGCCGAATACCTGGAACGCGGTTGGGTGCACGATGACTTTCAGGCCAATGGCAGTCCACCTCGCGCCGATGGCGATGCTGGCGTGGCGAAAACGCTCGAATACGCGTGGAGCGATTATGCGTTGGCGTTGTTCGCGAAAAAGTTGGGCAAGGAGGACGATTACAAAATGTTCCTCAAGCGCGCTTACAATTATACAAACGTCTTTGACGCGACGACCGGTTTTATGCGCGGTCGCACGGCGGATGGTTCGTGGATTGATCCGTTTGACCCGTTCGAGCCGTATTACAACTACATGTTCAAGGAAGCATCGGCGTGGCAAACCGTCTGGCTCGTGCCACACGATGTGCAGGGCTTGATTAATCTGATGGGCGGACGCGAGAAGTTTAATCGCAATCTCGATTATTTCTTCAATACGCCATACAACCCAAAGGGCATTGCGCGCGATGTCACCGGAATGATTGGTTTGTATTGCCAGGGAAATCAGCCGGATCAACAGGTGCCGTATTACTACGCTTATTCCGGCCAACCGTGGAAAACGCAGGAACTCGTCCGAAAAATTCTCGCGTTGATGTACGGCAGCGACAAATGGGGGCTCGCCTTTCCCGGTATGGACGATCAGGGTGCAACTTCGTCGTGGTATGTCATGAGCGCGCTCGGTTTTTACACGGTGGATCCGTCGAGTCCGAATTACGTGCTGGGCTCGCCGTTGTTTGACGAAGCAGTCGTGCAATTGGGTAACGGAAAGAAACTGGTCATCCAGGCGAAGAACAATTCCGCGAAGAATCTCTACATCCAATCCGCGACGTTGAACGGCAAACCATGGAACAAACCGTGGTTCAGTCATTCTGATATCGCGGATGGCGGGACGTTTGTGTTTCGGATGGGCGCGAAGCCGAATTTCAATTGGGGGAGCGCACCGGAATCCGCTCCGCCGTCATTGACGCGATAAGCCTAGTGAAGTTCGATTTCAGTAGTGGGGCAGGTCGCAATTCTGTTACCGAGGCGACGAGCGACCGGCTCCGCTACTGATTCTAAGGCAAGGGCACGGGAATTATTCTTGAAATTCGGGTCGCGTTGTTTTTCCCATTGCTCAACGCATCGCGACACCGCAAAGTTTCGCCGCTGTCGAAACTATGTTGACCACGCTGCGTATCAAGAATCTCGCTCTTGTCAGCGATCTCACGCTTGAGCTTCAGCCCGGATACAATGTCATTACCGGCGAAACCGGTGCGGGCAAATCTGTCATTCTCGGTGCGCTCAATCTTGTTCTGGGCCAACGTGCCGATCGTTCGTTGATTCGCAGCGGTAGCGATGCCTGCTCAGTCGAAGCGTGCTTCGACGTGTGCAAACTGCGTGTACCGCTTAAGAGTTTTCTGGAAGAGAACGGCCTCGAACCCTGCGAAGCCGGTCAGCTTGTTTTGAAACGCACGTTCACCAGTGCCGGCACAAATCGCCAGTTCATCAACGGTTCGGCGACAACGCTGAGCGTGTTGGCGGAATTAGGCGAATGGCTCGTGGACATGCACGGACCGCACGATCATCAGTCACTTCTGCATCCCGCCAAACAACTTGCTATTCTCGATGCGTTTGGTGAATTGGAAAAAGATCGCGAGGCGTTTGGCGTTCTGATGCGACAGCGCGATGAATTAGAGCAACAAAAAGCGGCGCTCATCGTGGACGAACGCGCCTATGCACAGCAACTCGATCTGTTGCGATTTCAGGTGCAGGAGATTGAAGCGGCGCGTCTGCGCGCGGACGAAGAAGAAGAAATTACGCAAGAACATCATCGCGTCAGTAACGCCGCACGCCTGCTCCAACTCAGTCAATCGGCGCTGGAGTTGTTGAACGAAGGTGAAAATTCGCTTCTGACGCAGGCGGGGGCGGTCGGTCGGATTGTGCATGAATTGCAACGCGTGGATTCCGGAGCGAGCAGCCTTACGGAATTGCACGAACAGGCGGTGGCGACCTGGCGTGAGTTGCAGACTGAACTCTCGCGTTACGTGGACAAGATGGACGTCGATCCGGCGCGATTGGCGGAACTCGATGAGCGTCTCAATCTGATTCACAGCCTGAAGCGTAAATATGGCAGTACGCTCGCCGCGGTGATTGAATTCGGTGCGGAAGCAAAGGCGAAACTTCAGTCGCTTGAATCTCGCGACGCTGAACTTGCTCGCATCAACGGCGCATTGGAGAAACTCGATTCGCAGCTTTTGAGTGCGGGTAAAAAACTTTCCGCCGCACGACAAAAAGTGATTCCGAAACTGAGCAAGGCTGTTATGCGTCAACTGGCGGACCTCGGCTTCAAGCAGGGCAAGTTTGACATCGCGTTGAAATTTACAGCTCCTGAAAATTCTGCTGCTTCAGTTTCTCGCGCTACAAGCGGCTTCGATGAGATTGAGTTTCAGTTCTCGCCGAATGTGGGCGAACCTTTGAAGCCGTTACGCGCCATTGCGTCATCCGGCGAAATGGCGCGGGTAATGTTGGCGCTTAAGACGGTGCTGGCGGCTGAGGATGAAATTCCCGTGCTCGTTTTTGATGAAGTGGACGCCAATGTCGGTGGCGAAACGGCAAATGTGGTTGGCGAGAAGATGAAACAGATTGCCGCGAAACGGCAGGTGTTCTGCATCACGCATCTGCCGCAAGTGGCCGCCGTTGCCGACGCGCATTATGTCGTCAGCAAAACCGTGAAGGACGGTCGAACCAATTCAGAGATCGCGTTGCTCGATTGGGAAGCGCGTGTGACTGAGCTTGCTCGGATGTTAGGTGGTCAAAGCGCTGCCGCGCGTAAACACGCTGAAGCGTTGTTGAAGTGAAGCGGTTTCAAAATTCCACTGGGCTGTAGCCGCCGAGGTGACGAGGCGGAAATGCTCGTAATTTTCCCGTATGTCCGCCTCATTACTTCGGCGGCTACGAATTCTGAAATACTTCCCAGATTAACTTTAATTGCGCCGTTGCGACAGCATCTGCTGCCGTTGTTGGGCGCGCACGGTGCGGAGATGACCGTAGCCAACAAGGCGGCGTTGATGTTCGTCCCACAGGCGGAACGTAAAGGATTTGAAGCTCTCCAAAAGCGTGATGGGTTTAACCGTTTGAAACAGCGGTTCGGACTTATGGCATTTCTCCAAGTTGTAATTGGGAATCCGTGCGCTCAGATGATGAATGTGATGAAACCCGATGTTGCCGGAAAACCATTGGAGAATTTTCGGTAGCTTGTAGAACGAACTCCCCTGAAGCGCGGCAGTTGCGTAATCCCAGTTTTCACTGCGTTCCCAGTAAACGCCTTCGAATTGATGCTGCACGTAAAACAACCAGACCCCTGCCGAGCCAGCGACCATCAGGATAGTCAGTTGAATGATCAAAAACGCTTGTAGGCCGAAAATCCAGATAAGCCCGGCGCACATTGCGCCCACGGCTAGCGTCGTCAGATGAACAGAATAACGTTCGCGCGCGGGTGCTTTCGGTTTCGGAATGCGATTCAACCCCAGGAACAACACCATGGGAGCGATGATAAACAGAATGAACGGATTGCGCGCGAGCCGATACGAGAATTTCTTCCACCGCGAGGCTTCGAGATATTCCTGCACGGTCAACGTCCAGACGTCACCCGTGCCGCGGCGGTCAAGATCGCCGGAAGTTGAGTGATGGATGGCGTGTTCCCAACGCCAATGGTAGTACGGCGTAAACGTCATCACTCCGGTGATTGCGCCCACGATATGATTCCATTTTTGCGATTTGAAAAAAGATCCGTGGCCGCAGTCGTGGAAGATGATGAAAATCCGGACGAGAAAGCCACCCGCTAGAATTGCGATCGGAATTGTCAGCCACCAGGAAACTTTCAGGGTGAAATACATCAAGACCCAGAGGCCGATATAGGGAATCACTGTGTTCACCAGTTGCCAGACCGCTCGCCGCACCGATGGTTTCTGATACCGCGCTACAATTTCTTTCCACGCCTGTTTATCAATTTGCGCGGTGTTTTCACCCGCTCCTGCATCATTCATACAATCAAACACTCTCTATTTACTCACCAACGCGAACCGGGAATCAGTCGAAACCACCTCGGGGTGACGGGGCATCATAGACTGGATTCAACACAACACCAACCAAAGATATCAAAAATTTTCGCGGCGCTCCGAACGCGGTACACGACTCGGGTTCGGAGTTTCACTACGACGCTGGAATCAAATTCGCCTCCGGTTTTCAGGTGGCTACCCCAGTTGTTCCGGTTGGCAACTGCTTTCACGTTGTCGCCGGAAAGGAATAAACATGAAATTAATCGCAATCCTGGGTGGTTTGATGGTTTCAACCATTCTGGTCAGTGCCGCAACTCCATGGGCGGAGCGCTTCGATTACACAGATCAGGCGGGTAAATTCGCTGATACGGAATTTTCAGTGGATCTGTTTGGCGTGGCGGTTTCCGAGGAGCGAGAGCGATTGGGAGGTGATTCGCTCGGAATCGGCGCAGGAGTGAATTACTTTTTCTGCCGTTACGCCGGCGTTGGTGCGGAAACGTATCTTGACGAACTGGATTTTCCGGATCACATCGACTTCAGCGCCATCGGACGCTTTCCACTGGAGGATTGGTCGGTAGCGCCTTATGTCTTCGCGGGTTTCGGACGGCAATACAGCGATGTTTCGCAATGGTCCACCCACATCGGTGTCGGCGCGGAATTTCGTCTCAACTCTGCCACCGGGCTGTTCGTAGATCTCCGTCGCGTTTTTCCGGATGAAACGCGTGATTCCACAGATTTCCGCTTTGGCGTGCGTTTGGTTTTTGGCCCGTAACCAAAATGGGCAGTTCCCCCCATGGAGCGAACAGTGTCGTTGCCACAGCTTGAAAACACATAACAACACCGAACTTATGAAAACATATCTGAAATTAATCGGACTACCTCTTCTCGCCGTGACATTGCTGAGCGCCGCGGGATGTCGAACCACTCCACAAGGCGACCGCACTGCGGGCCGCGTGCTGGATGACAAAATGGTCACCGGAAAAGTGGAACAGGCGTTGGACAGTGCGCCCGTTTACAAATTCGACAACGTGAAAGTATCAACTTACCAGGGCGTCGTACAATTGAGTGGCTGGGTCGCAACGCAAGACCAGAAAGCGGCGGCGGAACGTATTGCTCGCGATGTTCAAGGTATTCATCGCATCGAAAATAATATTTCCGTGCACGGCAATACGCGCGAAGCGCAAGGCGGCGCGGAGGCTATTGATCAAGGGGTTGATCGCGGCAGGGAAGGTATCAACAACCGTAATCGAGACGTGCGGGATTCCGATGTGCGTCGAGATAATGACCTGTAAAACGGCAGCGCGAAGTGGATAATTTAACGGCAGTTCTCATTGAGAGCTGCCGTTTTCGATTTTTCCAACTTAACGCAGTTTCCGGCCGGTCATCAGGCGGATTGGAAGATGAGTTGATCATTATCCGCGCTGACTTTGATTTTTTCTCCCGGCTTGAACTCACCAGCCAACAACTTCGTTGCCAGCGGATCCAGCAGATGTTCCTGAATCGCCCGTTTGAGCGGACGTGCGCCAAATTGCGGATCGTAACCTTCTTTCGCCAACAGCGCTTTCGCCGCTTTATCCACATCGAGCGTGAGTTGCTGTTGCGCGAGGCGTTGTTCCAATCGTCTGAGCTGAATATCCACGATGCGGGCCAATTCGATTTCGTCGAGACTTTGGAAAATAATCACGTCGTCCACGCGATTCAGAAATTCCGGGCGAAAATGCTTTTTCAACTCGCCCATGACTTTGTCTTCCATCGATGTGCGTGCGCCGATGGTGACGCCGCGGTCGAGGAAATACTCCTGAATGATGTGCGACCCGATATTGCTGGTCATGATGACGATGGTGTTCTTGAAATCCACCGTACGACCTTGACCGTCCGTGAGTCGGCCGTCGTCGAGAACCTGCAACAACACATTGAACACGTCGTGATGCGCTTTCTCGATTTCGTCGAAGAGCACAACTGAGTAAGGGCGCCGACGCACGGCCTCGCTGAGTTGGCCGCCTTCCTCGTAACCGACGTAGCCGGGTGGTGCACCGATAAGTCGTGCGACGGTGTGTTTCTCCATGTATTCGCTCATATCAATGCGAACCATGGCGTTCTCGTCGTCGAACAGAAATTCCGCGAGCGCACGAGCGGTTTCCGTTTTGCCCACGCCAGTTGGACCGAGGAAAATAAATGAACCGATCGGGCGGTTCGGGTCTTGCAAACCGCTGCGAGAACGGCGGACGGCATTCGACACCGCTTTCACCGCTTCGGTCTGACCGATGACCCGTTGTTGCAAACGCTCCTCCATCTTGAGCAATTTTTCGCGTTCGCCTTCGAGCATTCGCGACACTGGAATATGCGTCCATGACGCGACGACGCGGGCAATATCTTCATCAGTGACTTCCTGGCGGAGCAGGGAAGTGCGCGTCGCTTCGGCGCTCTGCTTTTCGATTGCCGCGAGTTTCTTTTTGAGATCGGGAATGCGTCCGTATTGAATTTCAGCGGCTTTCGTCAGGTCGCCAGCGCGCTGCGCGTTTTCCAATTCCAGCCGCGCCTGCTCCAATTGTTGCTGAACGATGCTGACCGCGTTGACTGCGGTTTTCTCGTTCTGCCACTGCGCGGTCAGTGCTTTGGATTTTTCCTTTAGATTGGCGAGTTCTTCTTCCAACCGTTTCAAACGTTCTTTGCTGGCGGGATCTTTTTCCTTCGCGAGCGACGTGCGTTCAATTTCGAGTTGAAGAATTTGCCGATCGAGTTGATCCAGTTCCGTCGGCTTGGAATCCAATTCCATTTTGATGCGCGACGCAGCTTCGTCCACGAGATCGATTGCCTTGTCCGGCAAAAAACGGTCGGTGATGTAACGATTGGAAAGTGTCGCCGCAGCCACGAGCGCCGCATCCTGAATGCGCACGCCGTGATGCACTTCGTAACGTTCCTTGAGTCCGCGCAAAATCGCAATCGTGGCTTCAACGGTCGGTTCGGCGACGATGACCGGTTGGAAGCGCCGTTCCAGCGCCGGGTCTTTCTCAATGTGCTTGCGATATTCGTCGAGCGTCGTAGCGCCGACGCAACGCAGTTCGCCGCGCGCGAGTTGCGGCTTCATGATGTTGGCGGCATCAGTTGCGCCTTCGGCAGCACCGGCGCCGACGAGCGTGTGCAATTCATCAATGAACAGAATGATTTTGCCTTCGCTGGCGACGATTTCTTTGAGAAACGCTTTGAGACGGTCTTCGAATTCACCGCGATACTTTGCTCCGGCTATCATCGCGCCGAGATCCATCGCAACGAGACGTTTGTTCTTCAGTGATTCCGGAACGTCGCCGCTGACGATGCGTCGCGCGAGTCCTTCGGCGATGGCGGTTTTGCCAACGCCTGGTTCGCCGATGAGCACCGGATTATTTTTCGTGCGACGCGTCAACACTTGCATGACGCGCCGGATTTCTTCATCGCGCCCAATGACCGGATCAATTTTTCCCTGACGCGCCAGCGCGGTGAGATCGCGTCCGTATTTTTCCAATGCCTGAAATTTTCCTTCCGGTGCAGGATCGGTGACGCGTTGATTACCGCGTAATTCCGCGAGCGCTCGGAGCACGACATCGCGCTTCAGGTTCTTTTTCTTAAAAAGTTGTTTCAGTGCCGTCCCGCCCGATTCGAGGATGCCCAATAACAAATGTTCCGTGCTGATGTAATCGTCCTTGAGCTTGCCAGCTTCGCTTTGAGCGGCGTCGAGCGCCTTCTTCAATTCATTTGTCAGGTACGCATCAACACTGCTTGTACCTTTAACTTTATGGCGGCGTTCCAGTTCCTGCTCGATTTCCGGCGCGAGTTGAGTTGGTGGCACGCCGATTTTTTCCAGCAATTCCGGCACGAGACTCTCGGCCTGATTGAGCAACGCGAGCAGGAGATGCTCGCAATCGACCGCTTGATGGGAATACTGATGCGCAATGCGCTGCGCTTCCGCCAGCGCTTCCTGAGATTTTATAGTCAACCTGTCCAGTTGCATATCTACCAATCGGATTGACCGGGGGTCACGTCAAGTGTTCAAGCAGATGAAAGCCAGCGGTTTGGGGCAAAGCCGGGAATGGAGCAGGGGAGGAGTTCGCTCTGTTTTGGCTGTCTTTCAAGCTGAATTAAAAATCTTTACAGCGGAATTGTGAATAACTAGGTTGTTGCGGCATTTTTTGAAAAACGACAAGTATGGAAGCTAAAGCGAAGACGATTGATTCATTCAAGTTGCACGAGAAGGATACCGGATCGGCCGACGTGCAAATTGCGTTGCTTACGCAGCGCATCAACCACCTGACCGAGCATCTTCAAAGCAACAAGAAAGATCACAGTTCCCGCCGCGGCCTCCTGAAGCTGGTCGGGCAACGTCGGCGGTTGTTGGATTATTTGCATGACACCAACCTCTCCCGTTACCAGACGGTAACGAAGAAGCTGAAATTGCGTCATTGATATTTTCAAGCGCGTGGCCCGAAGCCGCGCGTTTTTCATTTCAACCAGTCAGGCCGGAAGCGCGACCGGCCTATTCACATTAAACAAGTTCGCGCGCGTAAGCGTCCGTTACCTCCGGGTGATTTCATTCAGCTCCGAAAATTGGATCGGAGTTCACTGAAGTTCCTCGGTGGTAACGGCAATCAACCACCATGTCAGAGAAAATCATTGCCTCAGTAGGCGATAAACAAATCACCATTGAAACCGGCACCCTCGCCAAGCAGGCCGACGGCGCCGTAACTGTTCAACTCGGCGAAACCATCGTCATCGTAGCTGCGGTTGCAGCCACCAAAGCCAAGGAAGGACAGGATTTCTTCCCGCTCACAGTCGATTATCGTGAAAAAGCTGCCGCCGCCGGAAAATTCCCCGGTGGCTATTTCAAACGCGAAGGTCGTCCGACCGAAAAAGAAATTCTCACGTGCCGCCTGACGGATCGCCCGATTCGTCCATTGTTCCCCAAAGGTTGGTACAATGAAGTCCAGGTGCAGACTGTCGTCCTCAGCGCGGACGGCGAAAATGATCCGGATATTCTGAGCATCGTCGGTGCGAGTGCGGCGTTGATGGTCAGCGATATTCCGTGGGATGGTCCGCTCGGTGCGGTTCGTGTTGGTCGCATCAACGGCAAGTTCGTCGCGAATCCGACGCATTCCGAGATGAAGGAAAGCGACCTCGATCTCGTTTATGTCGGCAATGAAACCGACATCGTGATGTATGAAGGTTCGGCCAAAGAAATTTCCGAAGCTGATTTCAACGCTGCGCTTAAGTTCGGTCAGGAATGTTGTGGTCCGCTGATCGCGGCACAAAAAGAACTCGTCGCCAAAGCCGGCAAGAAGAAGCGCGAAATTACGCTTAAGATTGTTCCCGATGAAATTCTCGCCGAAGCGAAGCAACTCGCTGGCGACCGTTTTGTCCCCGCGCTGTTGACGCCCGGCAAGCTCGCTCGCGAAGCGGCGGTCAACGCCATCAAAGAAGAAGTCGGCGCGAAACTCGTTGAGAAATTCGGCGAAGAAAAAGTCACGCCGTTTGTCATCAACGACGCGTTTTACTACATCCAGAAAGAAGCCGTCCGCAAACTTATTCTCGAAAGCGGTAAGCGACTTGATGGTCGTACGTTCGACGCCGTCCGTCCGATTTCAAGTTCGGTCGGAATTCTTCCGCGCGCGCATGGCTCGGCCATTTTCGCTCGTGGCGAAACTCAAGCCGTCACACTCGCCACGCTCGGCACTGGTGATGATGTGCAGGAATTTGATTCCTACACCGGTGGCGAAAACGAGAAGAAGTTTATTCTCCACTACAACTTCCCGAATTTCTCCGTCGGCGAAACCGGTCGCATCAGCGGTCCGGGCCGCCGCGAAATCGGTCACGGTGCTTTGGCTGAACGCAGCATTGAGCCGATGATTCCCCTGGAGAATTATCCTTACGCTGTGCGTGTCACGAGTGAGATCATGGAATCCAACGGTTCAACGTCCATGGCTTCCGTGTGTGGCGGCACGTTGGCGTTGTTGGATGCAGGTGTGCCGATGATTCGTCCCGTTGCGGGAATCAGTGTCGGTATCTGCACAGAATATAGCGGTAAAACTATTTCGAAATACCAACTCCTGACCGACATCATCGGTTGGGAAGACGCGTATTGCGACATGGATTGCAAAATCGCCGGTACGGAGAAGGGCATCACGGGCTTCCAGCTCGACCTGAAACTCCGCGGTTTGCCGCACTCCATCATGGCTGAAGCCATTGAAAAAGCCCGCGTCGCGCGACTGGCGATTTTGGCTGAGATGGCAAAGACCATTGCCGAACCGCGTAAAGAAATCAGCAAGTACGCTCCGCGCATTACCACGCTGAAGATTAATCCGGATAAGATCGGCGCGCTCATCGGACCAGGCGGTAAGAACATCAAAAAACTCGTCGAAGAATCCGGTTGCGAGATCGACATTGAAGATGATGGCACAGTGAACATCTTCTCTGTGTCTGCCGAAGGCATGAAGATTGCCGTGGATCACATCTCCGGCATGACTGCTGAAGCGGAGATCGGTAAGATTTATCGCGGCAAGGTTGTCACGATTAAAGAATTCGGTGCATTCGTTGAATTCCTGCCGGGCAAAGACGGCTTGGTGCATATCAGCGAACTCGCGAATTTCCGCGTCAAGAAAACCGAAGACATCGTCAAAGTCGGCGATGAAATTCACGTCAAGTGCCTTGGGGTTGACGAAAAGGGTCGCGTGCGTCTCTCGCGCAAAGCCGCGATGGAAGATCGCGACAAAGAGATGGCTGCCAAAGCCGAACCGGCTCCGGCTGAATAGTTATTCGTAGAATCTAAGCAAACCCGCCGCTTTACGTCGTAATGCGGCGGGTGATTTTTTTCTGCCGGGAGTAAATCAATGTGATTCGGACACTGGTTTAGCGTGCGGAAGATTGGATTTCGGAATAGAGCCAGGCACGAGCGTGGGTCCAATAATACTTTGCCGTGCGTTCAGAAATTCCGAGCACGCTCGCCGCTTCTTCATTTGTCATCCCCACGAAATAACGCAGTTTTACCAACTCGGCTTCAACTTTGTGTTCGAGCGCAAGTTTGGCGAGCGCTTCGTTAACAGCGAGTAGTTGATCATCGGTATCGGCAACAGCCAGATTCACCGCCTGAAGCTCGGTTCGTTTGAGGTCGCCGCCGTGACGCACCGCGCGTTTGCGTCGTGCGCGATCAATGAGAATACGACGCATCGCTTCCGCCGCCGCCCCGAAGAAATGCGCGCGCCCGTTCCATTTTGGATCCAGATTGCCCACCAGACGCAACCATGCTTCGTGAACTAATGCAGTAGGTTGCAGGGTATGGCCGGCGGCTTCATGCGCCATCTTCGCGCTGGCGAGCCGCCGCAGTTCTTCATAGACGAGAGGGAGCAGTTCTTCCGCAGCTTTCGGATCGCCATTATTGGCTGCTTCCAGGATGCGCGTGACATCGCTCACAAATCGCAGAATAGCGATTGGGTGCGACGACACAAATAGAAAGAGCCTGATAGGCAGGAGGAAAGCAGGCAAGACGGGCAACAAGGAGGAGAAGCGAGTCAGCGAGGTCGCGTTATTACTTCAAATTCTAACGGAGCTGATTGAGAAACATTACCGGATGGCGATTCAAACTCCGGCCACTCCCAATCTAATTGTAAATCTTTCAAGCGGGTGCGGATGGCCTGAAGATTCCAACGATGAATCGCCTTTGCCGGAGTTACGAAGGAAAGCAGCTGAGTATCGTTCTGATTGAATGCCATCCACAGCGGGACGTGACTTTGAGGGTCTTCCAGTTTGGACAATAAGCGACTGGTTCGAGCGTCTCGGATTTGAATGATGCCGGGCGCAACGCCAAGAGCCATCAGTTTTTCATCGCGCGAGAAAGCCGGCCAGGCAGTGAATCCCGATGCGCAAGGAATCGTTTCTCTTGAAGGCTGCCAGGTATTAGTGGAGTAGAATGCAAAACCGCTTTCACTCGCTACGATCAATTCGTCTCCAGACGGCGTGAAAGTCGGGAAGCAGCGTTGGCCGGTTTGGCTGGTGATCAGTTCTCCGGTTTCAACATCCCAGATTTTCAACTCAAGAGATTGCCAACCGCCAGTGGCAAGCCAACGAGCATCCGGACTTAAAGCAGCGTAGCAAACGTTCGGATGATGAAATCGCACTTCACGCAATTGACCAGCTGGCAAATCCAAAATAGCGACAACGCCTGCACTTTCGCTGGCAACGGCCAAAGCATTGCCGTCGCGGTTGAAACAAATGTATATGGGTGCGAATGGAAACGAGATCTTATGCGGCGGACCGAAGCGAAGTTTTGAAGCACCATCTGAGGCGTTAAGTGGCCAAACCTGCAATCCGCTTGCCGGGCCGCAGGTTATCAGCGTTTTTCCGTCTGGAGCGAATTGAGCGGTGCTTAAATAACCGATGGGAAGCCAGGCCAATTCTCGTCCGCCGGGAAGTTCTCGTAGCGACAAGCCGGCGGGAGAGCCGAGGGCAAGGAGATTCTCATCAGGAGAGACATCACCGAGATGGAAGGAGTATTCTGCGTCCGGCCGACTGGACAAAAAGGTTTGATATTCGGTACTCGGAAGGGCTTCGAGCAATCGTGCTTCGCCTTTTTGATTCCACGTTACCCCCGCCCAACGTCCGTCCGGGCTAAAACGAAGAAAGTTATAACCGGAGTAGCAACGGACTAGTTCCTGGCCGGGAGCGGGAGTCCAAAGACGCGGTGCATCATCCCAACTGCCGGAGATTACAAGTGTCCCGTCGGGATTGAATGCAACTGCTGTTACCAGTCCGGCGTGGCCTTGGAGTTCAGACATTTTGAATGTGGCATCAACATCCCAAAGTTGAATCGTCAAATCGCACGTCGCGGCTAAATACTTTCCGGAAGGATGCCAACTGATCGCCTGCTCCATCGTGTTGCGGGTAGAAAGTTCTCGAAACAATTTTCCGGATGTTGTTTCGTAGATTCTCGTAATCGTTTGATTCGTATCTTTGTTAGCGAATCTCGGACTGATGGCGAGTAGCTTATCATCCGGGCTGAATTGCATCGTATGCGGCATCTCGGGAATGTCCCATCGCAGCAACACCTCGCCCGTTTCCGTAGCAAATATCGTAATCTGGCTGCCAACACCCACGGCCACAGACTTGGAGTCTTTTGAGAAAGCGATAGACGAACATCCTTCACTCGGCGTTCGGAATAGTATTTGTGCGTCGCTCAAACGCCAAAATGTCCATTGAAAACCGGGTTCAAGTTTGGCCAGAAAACGACCGTCCGGACTGAATTCCAGACTGCAACAGGTAGTGAATGATAAGGCCGGTGTCTGGCTTTCGAACCGCTGAAGTTCGCGCTTATCCGGGATGCTGCGAATGGAAATTACTCCAGCTTTGTCCACAACGGCGTATCGTTGGTAATTGGCATCAAACGCGACTGCACTATCGTTCGTCGTAAAAAGCTGCCAACTCGGACCGAACTGCAAATCAGACACGGTCATTGCGGCAATGGCGATATCTCTTAACTCATCGTCTTTATGAATTTGCGCGGCTGCTGCGACCGCTCTAAGACTTTCGGTTCGTTGCCCCATCTGCCGACTGTAACGGCGTGCTTCCGCCTGTCGCTTCAATGAAATGAACAGTTGCCGTCGGGCTTCCTGCTCGTTTTGATTCGCGGCAGCCAGCGCGTGTTCCTTTTCCTTCTGCTCTTGACGAATCCGGGAGTTGCTCAGAGACAACCCCACGACTCCCGCCACTAACAACAGACCAATTACTGTGGTCAATCCAAAGCCAACACGATGGCGACGAACTGTCTTTTGAAATTCGTACAGCTTACTTGGTGGCCGAGCGACGACTGGTTCATGGTTTAAATGTCGTTGAATGTCGGCTGCGAGACCGTTGGCAGTTTCATAACGCCGCGCTCGTTCCTTCGCGAGACACTTCATCGCAATCCAATCCAGGTCAGAGCGGATGACATGAATCAATTTCGGTGCGTCGGTGCGCCGGTTTTGAGCTGTGGTTGTCAACGCCTCGGCAGCCATCGCACGCAATCGCGTTGAAGGGCGGGGCGGCACCTTTTCCAGAATCGTTCGGCGCATTTCATCCAGGCCCGCCGCGAGGAGGGTGTTCGCGTCAAACGGCGTGTGACTGGTCAGCAGTTCATACAACAAAACACCGAGCGAATAGATGTCGCTTCGGGTATCAATGTCCACACTTGTCATGGCGGCCTGTTCCGGACTCATGTAGGCAGGCGTTCCGATGAACTGTTCAAATGCCGTAAACAGCGTTTGATCGGTCAGTCGGTCTTGGGTCGCCTTTGCGATTCCAAAATCAATCACCTTGGGCATGGGCACGCCGTCGTTGACGGTGACGAGAATGTTAGATGGTTTGATGTCGCGATGAATGATTCCTTTCTGATGTGCATGTTGAATGGCCTGACAAACCTGGATGAACAGCCTGAGTCGCGCTTCCGTGGGAAGTTGGTTCTCGTCGCAGAATTCCGTGATCTTGATGCCACGGACTAATTCCATGACAAAGTAAGGCCGACCGGTTTCTGTTGAACCGGCATCGAACACCTTCGCGATATTCGGATGATCCATCAGTGCCAGTGCCTGTCGTTCCGCTTCAAAACGGGCAATGACGTGTTTCGTATCCATGCCCAGTTTGATGACCTTGAGCGCGACGCGGCGGCGCACTGGTTCGAGCTGTTCGGCCATGTAAACCACGCCGCAACCGCCTTCGCCAATCTGCTGGAGCAATTTGTAACGACCGATTGTGTCGCCTGGTTTTTCTGCGATGGGAAGAATTGAAGTAGGGCGCTCGCTCAGATTTGCCGGCTGGTTGAGAAACTGTTCCGCTTCGGCATCGGCTTTCAATAACTCTTCAATCCGCTGCCGGAATTTGGGATCGCCGACGCACGCCTGATCCAGATATGCCGCGCGCTGCTCCGGTGGTAATTCCAGTGCTGCGTTAAGAATCAACACCTCGCGATCGGCTGGCGGGTTCATTGAGTAAGCCTTGTCTATCATTTAGAGCCTGTACTTAACTTTTTCCAAACAAAGTAGCGAGCATCAGCGTCACAAA
>CALAYC010000236.1 GCA_937894935.1 uncultured Verrucomicrobiota bacterium | reverse complement strand
AAAATCCAAGTGACATCAAAACCCACAACTTAAACAGCATTTTTCAGAGGTCTCAAATAAATAATTAAATCACAAACACTCATGAAAAAAATATTACTAATCGGGGCAGTGCTCATCATTTCCATGTTTCCCGTTTTTGCTTACCACGAGTACCAGAGTGCTTGTATGGGTGCGGAGCCCTGTTCAGGAGCGTGTGCTTATAGTGACTGTCCAACCTGCCCAAGTCATGCTGGGACTTGTACTCTAATGGCAGACGGGCGCTGCAATTGTGATTAAACAAATCTGCCTATGCGGCTGCTTTGGCGACAGCGGTCGCATAGGCAGTCTTACTTTTCTGATTATTTGATCGGCCTTTTACTACAAAGATAGTTGGGTTGTCCGTCCAATATGCCCGCATTTTACATGCGGCTGTTTCGGTTGAATTTGTAGCGGCTACGGCGGTCTGTATTTCTACAAAACAGCATATAATAAAGGAGGCCCGAGTATTATTACATAATTTGAGTTATGTCTGAGGCAATAGCATCTGATACGGCTGAGTTGGTAGAATCGCCAGACGGCTCGTTTCCCAAATGGTTCGTCCTCATTTCCGGGGCGGTCTTGGCCCTCACCGGAATCGCCAAGATTTGGAGCGGACTAGGCAACTCCAAGTTGTTGGCCGTCGTTGATCCCATCGTTGGCATCAAGTTTGGGCAATTGATGCTGGGGCTTGGGGTGGCGGAAATCGTCATAGCGCTGGTTTGTTTTTTCAGCAAGCGGGAAATGCTGGCACTTGGGTTGGTGGCGTGGTTGAGCACCAACTTTGTGGTCTATCGCCTTGGCCTGTGGTGGATGAATTGGAAAAGTCCGTGCGGTTGTCTTGGCAACCTCACGGACGCCTTGCACATCTCGCCCCAAACCGCAGACAACATCATGAAAATGGTGCTGGCTTACCTGCTCATCGGCAGTTATGGCCTGCTGATCTGGCAGTGGCGGCGGGGGCGCTCGCCGGGAAATGGGATCGACACCTCACCCTCCGGCGCAATGGATGCAAGTTAGTGCGCCGCACCTCATCCGGCCTGCGGCCACCTTCTCCCCAAGGCGGAGAAGGCCACCCACCGTTCGAGGCGGAGAGGGAAGTTAGAGGGATCAGTTGCAGGTTGGCTGACGTTGACATTGAAATTCACTGGCCGGAAGGTTGCGCAAATGAACTCCGGCCTAGTTTTATTTAACCGCGAAATATGCGAACCACGCGAAAGTATTTCCAAACCCCTCTTCTGGAGAAGGCGGGATGAGATTTCGCTGAAATGGAATTTTGCGCTTTGAACCCCCGGAACGTGGAGTACCTCCTCTCCCGGCCTTCCACCTTCGCTAAAGCTACGGTGGATGAGTCGGCCACCCTCTCCTCCATTCGGGATGGGGGAGGAGGCGCTCCGGTTTATGGGGAAGAGATGATTGGTTTCGCGTAGTTTGCGTGGTTTGCGGTTCAATTTTTTATGAAACTTTTACCAAGACATAAGCGCGCTTTCACCCTGATTGAACTGCTGGTGGCTATTGCCATCATCGGAATTCTGACGGCGTTGTTGTTGCCCGCGTTGTCCAAGGCCAAGCTGCGGGCGCAAGGCACGCAATGTCTGAGCAATCTGAAACAGATGCAACTGGCCTGGCAACTCTACGCCGATGATCATGCCGGGAACCTGGTGCCGAACAGCAACGGCACAAAAGCCGGGGATGCCGGGCAGACGGCGGAAATGCCTTCCTGGGTGGCGGGGTATCTGGTGGTGGGTTCTTCCCCGGACAACGTGGATACGGGGCTGTTGGTGGGGCCGGAATTCGCCAAGTTTGGTTCCCTCGGAGGTTACGCCAAGAGCGCGGGTGTTTATAAGTGTCCATCCGATAAAAGCACCGATCAGCAAACCGGGTTGCTACGGGTGCGCTCCATCGCCATGAACGGGTGGATGAGTCCCGGCAGGAACGGCACGGTAAGCAAGGGCTATTGGAAGCAGCCGTTTGAGAAGTATGTCCGCGTTTCAGACTTTATCCGCTTGTCGCCTGCCGATGCTTTTGTGTTCGTGGATGAACAACCGGACAGCATCAATGACGGTTGGTTCAAGGTGGCCACGAAGGGGTATGCGCCGCTGAACCCCGAGGACTGGCAGTTTACGGATTTGCCGGCCCGGTATCATAACAATGCCTCTTCGTTCACGTTTGCCGACGGCCATGCGGAACATCACAAATGGCGCGACCCCAGGACTTTAACAATGTTCTACACCAACAGCACTACGAAAGCGCCCAACAACAAGGATGCGCTCTGGCTGATGGAACACGCCACGAAACCTGAGTGAGCAACGCCCGTACAGATTGGGGTATTCTTCCAAACGCCGGACTGGAATAAGAAACATGCCCAACGCAAAAACGAAGCGAGGATTAACGCCAAGGTGGATGAAGTGGGGATGGCGCCAAGCGGTGCGCCGATTTTTTGCCAATCGGCGGGCTTGGGGGATTGTGGCCGGAGTGGTGATCGTCATGGGTGGTTGGCGCGGCGTGGTGGCGTTGCAACGCCCGGCCAACCTGGGGAATCTGATCCAGGAATTTGGATCGGTAGCGGAGTTTTGGAGTGAACCGGTCCCCAATCAAAGCGGAACGCGGGTCGTATTCCAGCAATCCACCGAGAAGGGGGTTGGGATTTTTCTGGGGGAAATTTCAAGTGGCCGCCGGGTGCTGTTGGATGAAAAGGCGGAAAAAAATTTCGATTCGAGGGATTTTTTGTCCGCAGGCTGGTCGCCCGACGGCCAGCAGTTTGCTTTTGCTCGTCGAGTGGTCAAAACGTCCGGTTCCGAGGTTCTGATTTGCGACGGGGAAACCGGCACCAATCTCGCCCTGGTAAAGGTGGCCGGAATGGTAAGCCGGCTGGTCTGGTTGTCTCCCGAGGCGATTGTTTTTGTTGATGACGAACAAACCTTGCACAAGTTGGAGACAATCGGGGGAAATCGGTGGCGGGCCCCGAAACCATTCCAGCCCGCAGGGGAGCAAAAGAAAGGAGCCAAACGCAAACGGCTTGCCAAAGAAGAGCGGTCGGCCTTGGTGCCCGTGCGCCACTTAACGGCGGCTACAGAGAACGCGGTGCTCTTTTTGCGCGGGCAGGCGCTTTGGAGTTGGGAGTTCGGTCAGCCGGGGCCGGTCAAAGTGTGGGAAACAGCCACGAATGAGTTAGTGGAGCTTTTGCGTGATGGGAATGGCCGGCAATTCCGCCTGCAATGCCAAGGCGCCGACGGAGCGACGTTTTTCCGTTTCGATTGGCCCACGGCGGACTTTGCCCTGTTCCAACAAAGGCCGGGGCCGGAATCGGTCGGCGGTAAGGCCGTCTGGTTCAAAGGCGGGGGCTACGCCTGGCTGCAAGGTTCGACGTTGCGGGTGCGAACCAGGCCGACCGGATATCCCACGGAACTGGAATTCAGAGGCGGGGTTAACAGCATGGTCGGGAACCATCAGGAACTTTATCTCGTGGGTTCGCGCGGCGGCGAGCCGGTGGCGATCTGGAAATATGAGGTGGGAACGGACGCCTTGTCGTGTGTGGTTTCAAATCCGCAGCCTGCTTTTAAATTTGGCAAGGCGGTTGTCCCTGTGGCGGAAACCATGACCAATTACGATGGACGGGTTTTTTCTTATCGGCTGTGGGCCCCGCCCAACCTGTCTTCGGGCAAAAAATATCCCTTATTGATCGGGCAAATTGGTTCCCGTTGGCTGGATTATCCGGCTTTGCTGGCAAACTGCGGTGCGTACGTGCTGAGTGTGGAACATGATTTCCGGAAGGGGGACTGGGGCGAGTCCGTGCCCCTTGTGTGTGAGTATCTCAAGAACCGGAGGAAGATAGATGCCGGGCAGGTATTTCTTTTTGGCGGAAGTGGCGAAACCTTTTATGTAAGTGCGTTATTGGAAGACCGGCCGGAGTTGTGGCGGGGGGCGATTTTGTTCAGTCCGGTGGCTTTTCCCAGTGTGAACAAACTCGGGTCGGCCAGACTCCTTTTTGATTGTGGCGGGGAGGATCGCAGCACTGCCCGGGCAATCGCCTATGGAGATGAAGCGGCCCGGGCCGGGGTCGCGGTGACGGTGGTGGTGCATGAAAACGCAGGACACGTATATCGGTCTGTCGGCGCCTTGCGCGCTCGGAATGAAGCGTTGGTGAAATTTCTGTTTGGGCGTTAAGGGAGAACGCGCATGAGAATGGCTCACTACTTTAATCAATCGGCTGGAGTGTTACTGCTGGCAATGGGGTTGGGACTATTCCTCAGCCATTGGGCGAGTTGGGAACTGGCCCTGCCGCGGGATCCTCTGTTGCTGGTTTCCCTCCGTACTTTGCACACAGTGGTGGGGATGGCGGGCGTGATTTTGGCGGCCGGGTGTCTTTTCGGGAAACGGATTTCCTTTCAGGTGGCTGGGGTTATGTGGCTGGCGATGAATTTCTGGATTTATGTGATTGGGTTGCGTTGGAGCGGGGTGCCGAACTTGCAAGGTTTGTTAGGTAGTGCTTCTGAAGCGTTCGGCCTTTCCCGTCAAGTAGCGGTGCTGTTCGTACAAGTGGCGTTCGGGTATCTTCTCATCGGAAGTTTGCTGGTTTTATCATGGCTTTGGATGCAGAGGGGGAATCTGGTAGCACCGGGTGTAAAAGCAGATTTGAAAATGTCGTGTCTCCATTGCGGCGGACATATTTCATTTCCTGAAAGCCGCCTTGAGCAGAAGATTTCCTGCCCGCACTGTGAGAAAGTCATCAGCTTGCAAAAACCAGGCAACTTGAAAATGTCCTGCTTCTTCTGTCAGGGACACATCGAATTTCCCTCTCATGCCGTCGGCGAGAAAATGCCGTGTCCGCATTGTAACAAGGACATCACCCTCAAAACTCCTGCCGGCACCGCTTGAATCCAACCTGCGTAATCATGCGCCGGCGCTTTGCTCCAACCCTTTTTCCAGCATTAATCGGCGGTGTTCTTGGGGCGTGTCTGTTTTCGAGTTTCAGTGTTTCAATGGCTGCGCCGTCGTGGATTCAAGCTGTCGCACGGGAGATTTTGGCGGCGTGTCGGGATCCGGGAACGCAGTGGATGGTGGTGGTTTGTCTGGTGGGTTATTTCGTGACGTTTTTGGTGTTGAAGCGGAAACTCGGGGACGTCGGGCCAACTCCTGAATTGGCGGAGCGGTCAACTTCCCATTCCCGTCACACGCCACGCGCCACCCGTCGCTTTTTGCAGAATCCAGATTTCTGGCTCGCGGGATTTGTGGGTTTGGTGTTGCTGCGGTATGCGTTTGATTACGCGAATGCGGCGCGGTCGTTGCAAGTAGTCGTGTTATTGACGGGAATCGTGGTTGGAAAAGGCATCGCGCTGTGGGTTGGGTGGTTGCCACGTCGCAAGTCCCAGGTGTCAGGTTTCA
>CALAYC010000235.1 GCA_937894935.1 uncultured Verrucomicrobiota bacterium | reverse complement strand
TTCCCGAGGCGGAAATTCAAAGGTGACTTTGCCTTTTTTATCCATCACCAGAAATGCCGGGAACGGCTTGCCGGCTTTGGAAATGAACTTGTCGAGCAAATCGCTTTTGCCGGTCGCGAGAATCTTCTGGGCCTGCGCGGGTTCAATCGGCTGTTCGAGAATCGTTTTGCCGATGCTGAATTTGCACGGCTTCGTTTCTGCCTGCGAATTGGCGCAAACATAGCCGGCTTCGGTGTCGAATACCTGCCCGCCGCACTTCGGACATTTTCCGATGACAGTCTTGCCGGTGAAATCAATCTTCGGCGCCGGTTCAGAGGATTTGGCTTTGCTTTTCTTTTCGCGGGGCGCGAATTCAAACGCCGTCTTGCCATCCTTCAAAACCAGAAACGCCTCGAACTTCCGATTCGTTTTCTTGGAAACAAAATTTTTCAGCAAATCCGTTTTGCCTTCGCTGAGAAGTTTTTTGATCTGCTCCGGCGAAATTTCCTGTTGCAGAATAATTTTGCCGGTGCGGAAGTCGCAGGATTTTTCCGGGCCAGCCTGCTTTTCGCAGACGTAATTCATTCCGCCGTCAAACACCTGCGCGCCGCACTTTGGACATTTTCCGAGTGGTTCTTTGCCGGTGAAATCCATCGGCGCGGAGTCTTCGCCTTCTTTTGGTGCGTTACCGAAGTCGAATTCCACTTTGTGCTCCGCGTTCATCTTGAGCACGGCGGCAAACGGAAATCCCTGCTTGCTGCGGAAACCTTGCAACGGACCGATTTGTTTTTCCGTGATGAGCTTTTCGACTTCCTCAGGCTCAAACATGCGACTGCACAACGTTTTCCAAACGGCGAAGTCGCACTTCTCGCATTGGAACTGTTTATACTTCTCGTGAATTTCGCCGCCACATTTCGGGCAGGGGACTTTCAGCGTGCCGAAATCGCCAGGAATCGTATCGTGCTCGAAAGACTTCGCCCGCTCGACAATCCGGCGCGTCATCTCTTCGATGCCTTGCATGAATTGCGGGCGACTCAACTGCCGGCGCTGCATCTGGCGCAGTTTATATTCCCATTCGCCGGTTAACTCAGGCTTCGTCAGTTCCGTCACACCGAGACCGTTGAGCAGCTCCATCAACGAAAACGCCTTCGCTGTCGCCTGCAATTCGCGACCGTTGCGATGCACGTATTCTTCGAGAATCAATCCTTCGATGATGGCGGCGCGTGTGGCTGGCGTGCCGAGACCGCGTTCGCTCATCGCCTCGCGTAATTCATCGTCGTCCACCAGTTTGCCCGCACCTTCCATCGCGGACAGCAACGTGGCTTCCGTGTAGCGCGCCGGCGGTTTGGTGACGTTTTGTTTTACGTCGATAGCGCTGGTTTGAACGGTTTCATTCGCTTTAACGGGAACGAGATTTGGCGTTTCGTCGGAATCCGATTGTTTGCCGTAAACGGTCAACCAGCCTGGCTGCACCAACACTTTGCCGGTGCTCTTGAACGGCTCACCTTCAACGCGAGTGATGCGCGTGGTTTCGAGAAATTCCGCCGCCGGATAAAAAATCGCGAGAAAGCGTTTCGTGACGAGGTCGTAAAGTTTTTGTTCCGGTTCGGACAACGACTTCGGCGCTT
This sequence comes from uncultured Verrucomicrobiota bacterium, assembly GCA_937894935.1. Lineage (GTDB taxonomy): Bacteria > Verrucomicrobiota > Verrucomicrobiia > Limisphaerales > JADLHS01 > JADLHS01. The sequence continues at coordinate 6,050 of CALAYC010000235.1, read as the reverse complement.
GGGTGGTCGGGATGATAGCAAAGTGATCCGACACTTTCGCATTATTGAAAATGCGCTTGTTCGGTCGCACCCAACCGCTGGTGAGAATCTGATCGGCAAAAGTCGAATAACCGGTGACGCCGTTCAGCATGGTGAGCGTGTTTTTCACCGTGCCGAGATAATCTTCCGGCAATGCGCGCGAATCCGTTCGCGGATACGTGAGCACTTTATGTTTTTCGTAAAGTGCCTGAGCGATGGCGAGCGTGTTCTTCGCGCTGAAGCCGAAGCGCGCGTTTGCGTCGCGCTGCAAACTGGTCAAATCGTAGAGCAGGGGAGAGAGCGACGTCGTGGGCTTGCTCTCTTCAGTGACGACACCCGGTTTGCCGAGACATTTGGCTTTGATGGCGTCGGCTTTTGCCTGATCCCAAAGCCGTTCAGCTTTGAGCTGGTCGTCGTCTGACCTGGTAAATTTCTCATCAAACCATCGGCCAACATATTGGCCCGCTGCGGCGTCAAATGTGCCGTGAATTTCCCAGAAATTCCGCGGCACGAATTCACGAATCTTTTTCTCGCGTTCGACGAGAATCGCCAGCGTCGGCGTTTGGACGCGACCGACCGGGGTTTTGAAAAAGCCGCCGAGCTTGGAATTGAACGCGGTCATCGCCCGCGTGCCATTGATGCCGACGAGCCAATCAGCTTCGCTCCGGCTCACTGCCGCGTCGGACAACGGCTGCATTTCTTCGTCGTTACGCAGCGCGGCAAATCCGTCGCGGATGGCAGCAGGCGTCATGGATTGCAACCACAACCGTTGGATGGGTTGCTTCGCTTTCGTGTAGCGAACGATGTTGCGGAAAATCAATTCACCTTCACGTCCGGCGTCGCAAGCATTGATGAGCCGGTCTACGTCGTCGCGCTTGATGAGTTTCTTGAGCAGCTTGAGGCGGTTCTCGTTTTTCTCAATGGGCTCGAGATCGAAGTGGGGCGGAATGACGGGCAGGCATTTGAAGGTCCACTTGCCGCGCGTAGCTTCGACGCCTTCCGGCGGCACAATCGTGAGCAAATGACCTACCGCCGACGAGATGATGTATTCATCGTTCTCGAAGTAATCCTGATGCTTTTGAAACTTTCCGAGCGCCTTGGCGATGTCGTTGGCGACGGACGGTTTCTCCGCGATGATCAAAGCTTTGCCCATGTAACGCGGCGAATGTTTACGCCCCGAGCCGTGACCGTGGCAACATATTTCTCGCTGGCCGGAATTTATGAGGCCGATTTTTTAGCGGTTTTTTCGAGGCGCGGATGCGGTTCTCGCAACCTGGAAATAAAATTTTCTAAAGTAACGGAACCAACTGACGATAAGGGGTGGACACCGGTATCAGATGTAGCGCTGCAGCAGCGAAATGAGCAGCGAAAACGATGACTGTAATGATTGGATCATGCGTTATGCGCTGATGGTGCAGCGGTGTTTCGGCATCAAGGTGCTTTCGGTCCAATCCTCACAGTATCAAATGATTCCGGGGTGATTCGAAGAGCTTCCTCAATCGCCTTAATGCGAAAAATAAGATGACGCGTGAAGTCTTCGGATATAGAGTGCCGCCCTCTCAGGAGTGTGATCGACCCCGACGGTGCTGTCGTTCTTTTCCTCTGAGAATATGTACGTCGTAACCAGTAATCAGAAAGGAAACGTCTATGCGTCGGTTTGTCGGTCTGCTGTTGTCCGTTCTTTCTATCTTCGGAGTTTGTGCTCAAACCTGGGAAAATGTCACCCCCGGCCTTCCGATGGGATATCAGGTGACATCCGGCAGTGCGGGAACTGTTACAAATTTATTTTACGTCAGCGGCATTGGTCCCTCCGGTGGGAGCGGACGTTTGTGGGTCGGTCTCGGGCCGGGCGGCGTTTATTATTCGGATGATCTTGGCGCAACCTGGACGGCGGCTAACAACGGTTTGATCGACAATTTTTATGGCACGACGCTCCTGGCGCGGTCGTTCCTCAACACCGGAACGAGCATTCTGCGCGGCGGTGTTACGGCCAGTTGGAACAACAAGGCTGGCGTCGGGGTATTTCGCAGTGCCAACAATGGTGCGTCGTGGACGGAATCCACCATTCCAGAGGTGGCTGATATCCTTCGCATGGTTCAAGGTGATGGCGGACGCATTTATGCCGCGAGCACCTTGAGCGGCGTGCATTATTCGACCGACGATGGCGTCACCTGGAATCGCTGGTCAACCGGAATGGAGTTGCCGGTTTTTGGTTTGTTCCCGGTCTCCCGGGCCTTGACCTATAACAACGGCAAAGTTTTCGCCGGCGTGGACCTGATTGGCGTTTTATCATCGACAGACGGGGTCAACTGGACCCCTTCCGATGCCGGGCTTCCGTTGAATCCACAACTCCTTTACCGCTCCACAATCGTTCCGCTCGACCTCGTCACCACTCCCTCCGGCATCCTTTACATCCTGATTTCGGGCGAATCGAGTGCCGACGGACGAAGCGTTTTTCGCAGCTCGGACAACGGCACTTCCTGGTCACGCGTAAGTTATCCCGGAATGTTTCCGTCGCATGTCGGCAACAGTCTCTGGCGCATGGTCAATCACGGCGAAGACATCATCGTCGCTGCAACCACCATTGGCACAGACGCGCCGTGCTATCTCTATCGTCCCGGCAACGGTTGGTATGCGTTGCCGACGGCGGGTTTTATTTCGAGTCAAACAGTGGGTGAAGCTATGACCGCCGTGAAGGGTGGTTATCTCTTCCATACGACCGGCACGAATCTCTTCCGTCTGAATCTCGCCACCGCTCCGTTGATGCCGATGCCTTCAGTGTTTCCGAGAATTCGCGGCGGTGGCGGCATCAATCTCGGTGATTCGCGTACGTTCGTGCCAGAATTTTACGGCACATATCCGCTCACGTTCCAGTGGTACAAAGACGGGGTGCTCATTCCGGGCGCAACCAGTTCGAATTACACGATCACCGCGACCTCCGGGGATGCGGTTGGTACTTATACACTCGTCGTTTCGAACTCCAGTGGTTCGGTGACAAACAGCACCACCATCACGACCGTGGGGAACAGTTCGTTCGGTTCGATTGATTATTCATTCAATCCCGGCTACGGCGTGCTTCAGACGTTCAACGCCAATTGCTCAGTCCTCTGTTTCCCGGGTTCAGGCTTCTCTTACACGATGGTTCGTCAGCCGGACGGCAAGATCATCGTAGGCGGCGGATTCAACGCAATTGGTAATCCGACCGGAAACGCCATGGATACCTCGCTGATGACGTTTAAGAACAGCTTCATTCGCCTCAATCCCGACGGTACGCTCGACACCACGTTCCAGAGCAGCGGTCCGGACAACGGTATCCGGAAAGTGGCACTTCAAGATGACGGGCGCATCATCGTTTCCGGCGCATTTACTTCCTTCAATGGAGTTCCAGCAAAATACATCGTGCGATTGAATCCCGACGGTTCGGTCGATCGTTCGTTCGATACTGGCGTGGGTGCCGATGCGGAAATCATATCTGTGTTGCCATTGCCGGACGGACGCATTCTTGTCGGCGGTGCGTTCAACTCATTCAATCAACGCGGCCCGGGAAAACTCGCGCTGCTTCGCGCGGATGGTTCGGTAGATGAAAGCTTCACGCTGCCGCAAATGCTGAATGACAACGTGCAACAGATCCTGATGCAGCCCGATGGCAAAATTCTGGTTGCCGGTGGATTTGTGAATCTGGCCTTGGATCCGGTGAATCCATTCAACCTGTATAGCTCGCTGATTCGGCTCAACGCGGATCTGACGGTTGATGTTTCATTCCGTCCGGTCAATTCGCTTCCGGCCTATGTCAACGCGGTGGGATTGCTGCCGGATGGACGCATCGTTGTTGGCGGCAACGCCACGGTCCAACTCTATTCCGCTGCCGGGGTGCGGGACAACACATTCAACCCCGGCTCAATCAACGGCTGGGTGTGGGACATCAAAGCCCTCGGATCAACCAATATTCTGATTGCGGCAAATCAGCTCTACATTCGTGGTACGAACGGTTCAGTCGTGTCGAATATCGATACGCCCGCAAACATTGTTTACGGCGCGCTGGTTGAACCGGATGGTCGTTTCCTCATTGCTGAAGGCGGCAACAGCACGATTTCATGGGGCGGTGTGCGACGTTACTTCGGTCTGACAACCGAGCAGGCCATCATTGCCGACCCGCTCTCCACAGAAGTCGTGGCAGGTCAATCGGCGACATTCAGCGTGACGGTTCGCGGTGCCGGCCCGTTCACTTATCAGTGGCGCAAGACTGGTTCAAACATCTCCGGCGCAACTGCGGCGAGTTATACGATCAATTCAGTGACGTCGGGAGACATCGGCACTTATACCTGTGTTGTGACCGGTCCTGGCGGGAGCATGACCAGCACGGGGGCAACCCTCACTTTGCTCGGTGCGCCGGTGATTACCCAACAACCGACCGGGATCGACGCATCGATCGGTGACCCGGTTTATCTGGCGGTTCGCGCGACCGGTGCAGCGCCAATAACGTATCAATGGAAGAAAAACGGATCGCCAATCGCCGGGGCGACGAATTCGTATTTTACGATTGGAACTGCGACGCTTACCGATTCGGGAACGTATGCGGTCGATGTCACTGCGTCGGGAAGTACTGTTGCCAGTGCAAATGCGATTGTGAACGTCGGTTTTGTTGCGGGCGCAGTCGATTTGGCCTGGAGTGCCCCCACCAACATAGGAGCAAACGTGGTGCTGCGAAGCGTCGCGCGCCAGAACGACGGTAAACTCCTCGTTGCTGGTAATGCATCGAACAACCGCGGCGTTTTCCGCCTGAATCCGGATGGGAGTTATGATTCCAGTTTCGTCATCACAAACACAGTTCCCGGCAGCGCGGTGGCGGTGGCGGCGGATGGGAAAATTTTGGCCGCATTCGGCACTTCACCGAATTTTTATGTCACGCGCTTGCTGCCGAACGGCGCGCGCGATCTTACTTTCACAAACGTCACCCTTGGCGGTATCCCGGCTGTATTTGCAACGCCACAGGTGAATGAGATTCGCGAGTTATCCGATGGCAGCATTCTCGTTCTTGGCGGATTCTTGCAGGTGAACGGGGTTGCGAGGACGAACATCATCCGGTTGTTCTCGAATGGCGTTGTAGATACGAATTTCACTCCGGCGGTCCGCGGCGCATTTACTGCCGGTGCGAATTCTGGGTTTTCAATGACGCTGCCGGGCGGGCAGTTGCTGGTGCAGAATGCTGTTTCCGGCGGCAGCATGGGTTCGCTTTATCGCCTCGACGCGAACGGCAAAATCGAAGCGATCTATGGCATGACGAACTCGACCAGCCAGGTTCGCGCGGCGGCGTATCAGCCGGACGGCAAACTGGTGGTGGCGCTGAGCGAAGGCGTCAACACGCGCATCACCCGCTACAATGTGAACGGCACGATTGATACGACATTTGCAAGTCCGTTGCTCTACAAAGGAACGTATCGCTTCTCCAGACTCTTCATTCAACCGAGCGGACGCATCATTGCTTTCGGCAACTTCCTCCGCGTGGATGGCTCGACGCTCAATGCGCTGGCCACCAATTGGGTCAGTTGTGTGGTTGCGGTAAATCCTGACGGGACGCCTGACACGACTTTCAATCAATTCGTTGGCGCCGGACGGAACCCAGCCAATGAGCCGACTGTTCACGACGCGTTGCAACTGCCTGACGGACGCATTGTGGCGGTGGGTGAGTTCGGCAGTTGGAATGGACAACCGCGCTTCGGCATCGCCATGTTGTTCAATTCATTGGTTGATCCCGCCTTCAATCAACAGATTGTAACCCACACGTTCAATCAGGGCGACAGTACCGTTCTGAATCCGTTGCCTTCCAGCCTTGGCAGCACCACGTGGCAATGGCAGCGCAACGGAGTGAATCTGGTTGGCCAGACCGGTCCGACGCTGACGTTGAACAATCTCGTTCCGACTGATTCCGGCATTTACACGTTGATTGGCACTTCGCCGTACGGAACGAATTCGTTCTCGTTCACCATTTTAGTATTGGGCAAGCCCGAGATTCTCGTTCAGCCCGTATCTCC
>CALAYC010000234.1 GCA_937894935.1 uncultured Verrucomicrobiota bacterium | reverse complement strand
GTTGTTACCACCGCAGATTGTCGAAATGCTCAAAGCGGGCGTGAGCGTCGGTGATTTGCGCAAAGTGCTTCCCGCCTGCCGACGATTACTCGCCGACGCCATCTCCGAAACGCGCAGCGCAATGAACTATCTCGTCGTGCTGCTCTTCGTGGTTTCGCCGGTCGCTATGGTGGTTTTCATCATGCTCTTCATTACCGTGTTTCCCAGATTCAGCGAGATCGGCTACGGCCTGGGCGTGGGCAGCCCGATTGCAATCGACTGGATACTGTCGTTTCGACCGCTTCTCGTCGGCAGCCATTTGTTGCTGCAACTCACGCTCTGCGCCGCGGCTATCGCCTATATCGCCGGGCCGCGTTTGCGCAGCCTGATACCGGGACACGATCGGGTGAGCTGGCTTTTGCCGTGGCAACGGAAACGATTGCAGCGCGATTTTTCAACGCTCCTGGCAACGCTTCTCGACTCCGGAATGCCCGAACCGCAAGCCGTGACGCTGGCGGCCAGTTGCACCCGAAACTCTGTTTTTCAAAAACGCGCCGCTCGCGTAGTTGCCGCATTGCAACAAGGCCAAACACTCACACAAGCGATGCAATGTCTGGACGACACCGGCGAATTTCAATGGCGACTGACGAATGCAGCGCATGCGAAACAGGGTTTTCTGGCGGCGCTCGCCGGCTGGCACGACGCGCTGAATGCGAAAGCATTTCAACAACAACAGGCCGCCGCCCATACCGTCTCCACTGCGCTCGTTCTTTTGAATGGTACATTCGTGGCGATGGCCGTCATTTCGGTTTTTGCGTTTCTCATCTCCATCATTGATACCGCGAGTTTATGGTGACCAGACGATCAATCTCCCGTCGCTCAGGCATGCTGATGGCCGATCTGGCTGTTGGAATGGCAATGCTGTTTCTCGTATTACTCCCGCTGGCTTATTCGTTCAAACAAGAGCGGAAATTGCTTCTCGCAAGTTATCAACGTGCAGTCGCAATGAGCGTGGTGGATGGCGAGATGGAATTACTCGTGGCCGGCGAGTGGCGCAGTTTTTCGAACGGCGTACATCAACTTCCGTTGTCAGCTCAGGCCGCAACCAACCTGCCACCAGGCACGCTGCAACTGACGTTGTCCGATCAACAGATTGTTTTGGAATGGCTGCCTCAAGAACGTTCCGCCGGTGGCAGCGTGCGACGTGAATTTGTTTTCAAATGAAACTGACTGTTCTCCAACCTCCACGCTTTTCCCGCGCCGGTATTACGCTGCTTGAATGTCTCATCTTCATCGGCGTGCTGACGCTCGTCCTCGGTCTCGGTTTCGTTGCTTTTTATCGCTGTCTGGACAATCACCTCGCAGTACGTCGCAACGCCGACGACATCTCACAGGCATTGACCGCCGGAGAAATCTGGCGCGCGGACATTCGCGCTGCCACCAAACCGCCCATGGTCGACGAGGATGAAACGAATCCCGTTCTCAAAATCAGCACCGCCGACGGCGATATCGCTTATCGTTTCGACGGCAACAAAGTTGAACGACGCGCCGCCGCTGACTGGCAAGTGCTTTTGCCGCGAGTTGCCAATTCCCGAATGACTGCTGCGACGCGAAATCACGTCGTCGCTTGGCATTGGGAACTCGAATTGAAAGCGTCACCACACAAAACGCTGATTCGTCCGTTATTCACCTTCACCGCCGCCTGCCCCGCCCGATGAAACTATCGCTTCAAAATTCGCGAAAGAACGAACGCGGCTTTTTCCTCGTCGTCGTGTTGCTGGCATTGGCGTCCATCATGGTCATCTACATCGCTGTGAATGGCAGCCGCCTCAACACGCTGAAGAAAGAGATTTGCCTGATTGAACAAAAACAGGTCGAGCGACTGAATCGCCTGTCAGCGACCAATTCTCCGACGTTGCAGGCGAATTAACCGCAAAGTCTGACGGCCCAGTAAAATCGGAATGCGTTCGTCCCCGCTCGCAACCGGTTTTTCCACTTTGTTTTCCGCGCTCTTGGCTTAATCTCCCGGCGACAAAAATGGGTCTCAGATTTTTTAATACGTTGTCGCGCTCCGTGCAGGAGTTCGTGCCGCTCAATGCTGACGCTAAAACGGTCGGCATGTACTGTTGCGGACCGACCGTTTACGATTTCGCTCATATCGGCAATTGGCGCACGTTCGTCTTCGCCGATCTCGTCCGTCGCTATCTGGAATTTCGCGGATTCAAGGTAAAGCACGTCATGAACATCACCGACGTGGAAGATAAAATTATCCGCCGCGTCCGCGAAACCAGGACGACCCTGCGCGATTTCACGAGCCAATATGAAACCGCCTTTTTCGATGACCTGAAAGCGCTCGGCTGCCTTGAGCCACACGTCAAACCGCGCGCCACGGAGCACATTGATGACATCATTACGCTCATCGAAAAACTCATCGCGCGTGGCATTGCTTACAAAGCCAACGACGGCTCGGTTTATTTCAGCATCGAAAAATATCGCGGTTGCGGCTGTCACTACGGACAGCTCCAGAAATTGAATTTCGACGAAATGCGCATCGGCGAACGCGTCGCCGCGGATGAATACGACAAGGAATCCGTCGCCGACTTCGCACTCTGGAAAGCCTACGTGCCGGATGATGGCGAAGTGACCTGGGACAGTCCGTGGGGCAAAGGCCGACCCGGCTGGCACATCGAGTGTTCCGCCATGAGCATGAAAGTGCTGGGCGAAAGTTTTGATCTGCATCTCGGCGGTGAAGATTTGAAGTTTCCGCATCACGAGGACGAAATCGCCCAGAGCGAAGGCGCGACCGGCAAGCCGTTCGTCAAATATTGGCTGCATGGCGCGCACCTGCTCGTCGAAGGCAAAAAAATGAGCAAGTCGCTCGGAAACTTCTTCACGCTGCGCGATTTGATGACGAAAGGTTTTACGGGTCGCGAAGTGCGTTATCTTCTGCTCACGGCGCATTATCGGGAGACGTTTAATTTCACGATGGAAGGGCTACTCGGTGCTCAATCTGCACTGCGACGAATAGAAGAATGCTTAAACAAAATGCTTGAAATCTTGAGCGACGCCCAAGGCTCATACAAAACACAATTAGATACGAACTTACTCAAGCAGTTTGCAGATGCACTTGATGATGATCTCAACGTTTCAAAGGCTTGGGGTGTCATCTTTGGTTGGATTCGAGACTTAAACCGCGCTATTGCGCAAAAACAACTTTCTGCAAAAGACGCGCTTGCTGCCTTAGGAACATGGAAAAAAGTAAATGAAGTGTTGGGAATAGATCTCAAACCAAGCATCCCAACTACCATTTCTGATGAGACGGCTTATTATCAAGGCATCGGAGCGGACGTTTCACTTTCATCGTCTATTAAAGGACCACAGATTCCTGACGACGTGCAGCTTCTGTCAGAGCAACGCTTAGCCGCAAAGAAGGCCAAGAATTACAAGCTCGCCGATGAACTCCGAGAGAGAATCAAGTCACATGGATACGTAGTGGTAGATACTCCCGAAGGCGCAAAACTCAAAAAACTTTGATCGCGTGAAAGGTCTGTTCATCACATTCGAAGGCAATGAAGGCGCGGGCAAAAGCACGCAGTTGCCGTTGTTGGTCGAACGCCTGAAAGACTGGGGACATACCGTCAAAGTCTTCCGCGAACCCGGCGGCACACCGATTGGCGAAGAAATCCGACACACACTCAAGCACAGTCATGCGAATGCCGCGATGACGCCCGAGGCAGAACTGCTGTTGATGAATGCGAGTCGCGCGCAACTGGTCCGCGAAGTTATCCGCCCGGCTTTGGCGCGCGGAGAGATTATCGTGTGCGATCGCTTTTACGATTCCACGACGGCTTATCAGGGGTACGGTCGGCAACTCGATTTGCAGACGGTGAAAAACGTCATTGATCTCGCTGTCGGCGACACGCGACCGAACCTCACGCTCTTTTTGAAAGTGCCGCAGAATGTCAGCGAAGAACGCTTGCGCTCGCGGCAGGCAACGCTGCCGTTCATTCGAGATCGCATGGAAGAAGCCGATCGCGCGTTTTTTGAGCGGGTGGCGAAAGGTTATGATGCCATTGCCGCCGCAGAACCAGAGCGCATCAAAATCATCGACGCCTCCGGCACGCGAGAAGAAGTCCAAGCCGCCATCTGGCGCGTCGTTGCCCCGCTCGTGGCGACACAGGTGCGATGATTGATTTCATCTGTTGCCGGAAACTGATTTGTGGTTAGCTTCTCTCAACAGTCGGAGGCGCATCATGATTGACGATACCATCAAACAGATTGAGGCTCAGATTCAGAATTCCGAATCGCTGGCGCCGGAGCGTCGCCAGGAATTGCTGGAACTGCTCTCCAAGCTGAAGGCGGAAACCGCCGAGCTGGCGAAGACTCATCGCGAAAAAGCGCAAAGTATCGTCGGCTTCACTCAGCTCAGCACTCATGAAGCGATGCGGCAGGAACAGAATCCTCAATTGCTGACGCTCTCGACGGAAGGTTTGCGCAAGTCGGTGACGGAATTTGAATCGTCGCATCCGAAACTCGCGCAGGTCGTCAACGCCATCAGCACCACCCTTTCCAACAGCGGGATTTAAGAAACCGCTAAATCGGAAGACCGTTTTTGTAATCGTTCGAAACCGAGCCGCGAAAAGGATTAGCGGCGCTGGATTTGCGACGTGAAAAATCCCGTTGGCAGACAGGACGTTTTTCAAATTCCCGTTTGCGTTGATTTGGCCTTTCTCCCATCCTTGCACTTGATTTGACATGAAAGTTTTCATCGACGGAAAATATTACGACGAGGGCAAGGCCATGGTGTCCGTGTTCGATCACGGATTGCTGTATGGCGATGGCGTGTTTGAGGGAATCCGGGCTTACAATGGCCGCATCTTCAAACTGAAGGAACACATCGACCGATTGTTCTATTCCGCCAAGGCCATCCTGCTCGACATCCCGTTGACACACGCCGAATTGATGAAGGCGACCGTCGAGACATGCCGCAAAAATAAATTGCGCGACGCCTACATCCGACTCGTGGTCACGCGCGGTATCGGCACGTTGGGATTGAATCCGCGCAGTTGCAAGAATCCATCGGTGATTATTATCGCGGGCAAGATTCAGGTTTATCCGCCGGCATTGTACGCCAAAGGCATGGACATTGTGACCGTGCCGACGACGCGCAATCTGCACAGCGCGGTGAACCCTGCAATCAAGTCGTTGAACTATCTCAATAATATTTTGGCGAAGATCGAAGCCAACAATGCCGGCGTAGAAGAAGCCGTGATGTTGAACTCGGAAGGCTACGTCGCCGAATGCACGGCAGACAACCTGTTCATCATCAAGAACGGTGCGTTGATGACACCGCCACTTTCAGCGGGAGCGCTTTACGGCATTACGCGCGGCACGGTGATGGACCTCGCGGTGGAAGCCGGAATGAAAGTTTCCGAGCCGAACCTGACCCGCTATGACCTGTTCAACGCCGACGAATGTTTCCTCACCGGCACTGGCGCGGAAATCATGCCGGTGGTGAAGATTGATGGCCGTGTCATTGGCAACGGTAAGCCCGGTCCTTACACGCGTAAGCTGGTGGCCAATTACCACGCCTTGACGAACGCCACAGGCGAGCCGATATAACGTTTGAGATCTATGTTGTGCTGCATTTGCAAAGAGAAAAACGCCACCGTTCATCTGACCCAGATCACCGGGGACAAGATGCAGAAGGTGGACCTTTGTGAAGAGTGCGCGAGGTCCAAAGGTGTGAACGATCAAACGGGCTTCTCGCTCGCGGATCTGTTGCTCGGTCTGGGCGCGTCCCAGGAATTGGAGTCAACCGGCGGATTGGAAACCCGCTGTCCCAAATGCGGTTTCACTCATAGCGACTTTAAGAAATCCGGTCGGCTCGGTTGCTCAGAATGTTATGTGACGTTCGCAGAAGGATTGGGCGGCTTGCTCAAATCCATGCACAAAGGCACCCGCCACATCGGCAAAGTGCCGGAAAGCCTCCGCACCCGACGCGATCTGACGGAGCAGTTATCAACCCTGCAAAAGAAATTGAACAAAGCTATCGAGACCGAAAACTTCGAGCTGGCGGCAGTGTTGCGCGATGAAATTCGCCAACTCAATTCCCGCCTCGCCTCAGCGAATGCTTAAAGAAGAATGAATCTTGATAAGTTTTTAATTCCCGCTTCCGAGAGCGTCCGCCGCAAAGGACCAAACGACCGCATCGTCATGTCGAGTCGCGTACGTTTGGCGCGCAATATTAAAGACGCTGCGTTTCCCGGTTGGGCGAAGAAGCCCGAACGGGTGCGGGTTCTGGAAATTATTCGTCCCGCCGTCGAAGGCTTGAGCGAAATGAAGGACGGTTTCTCCGAAACCATGGATAATTTGACGGCGCTGGAGAAACAGATCCTGGTGGAACGCCATCTGATCAGTCGTGAACACGCCGCCAAGAGCGCCGGCAGCGGCCTTGTCATCAACCCCGAAGAAACCCTCGCCGTGATGATCAACGAGGAAGATCATTTGCGGATGCAGGCGTTGCGCCCCGGCTTACAAATTCGGCAGGCGTGGCAGGCGCTGGACCGGTTGGATTCCGAACTCGAACAGAAACTCGATTACGCATTCAGCAACGACCTTGGTTATTTGACCGCCTGCCCCACGAATCTCGGCACCGGCATCCGTGTCAGCGCCATGTTGCACTTGCCCGGTCTCGTGCTGGCTGAGCAGATCAATCCTATCATTCAATCGGTTAACAAACTGGGATTGGCGGTACGCGGACTTTACGGCGAAGGAACCGAAGCGCTCGGAAATGTCTTTCAAGTGTCCAATCAGATGACGTTGGGCGAAACCGAGACCAGTATCGTTGAGCGATTGGAAAAAGTTCTGGCGCAGATTATTGAGCATGAGGAAAACGCCCGTGCCTCGTTATTGGAAAAGAAGCCCAAAATGGTATTCAACCACATCGGACGGGCTTATGGCATTCTGGCCAATGCACACTGTATTTCCTCGAAAGAAACGATGAATCTGCTGTCGCTGCTGCGGCTGGGGGTGGAAATCGGATTATTCCCGAAAACCGACGGCGCCCTGGTGGACGAATTGTTCATTTTGACGCAGCCGGCCCACCTGCAGAAAACTCACTCGGAAAAACTCTCGGCCGAGGAACGCGACCTGCTCCGCGCGGATATGTTGCGCGAGAGATTAAAACCTGTCAGCCGCCCCGTCGCTAAACCAGGTAACTCCACAGCGTCGGGATTGGACAAGTCCGATAAATCATAGCAACTTGCAATCAGTATGAGCGAAGAAGCCATGAACAACTTCACCCCGCGGGCCCAGCAAGTGCTGGCGCTGGCGCGGAAGGAAGCCGACCGCTTCAACCATAATTTCGTCGGCACGGAGCATCTTTTGCTCGGCCTGATTAAATTGGGCCAGGGCGTGGCGGTAAACGTCCTGCAAAAAATGGGCCTCGATCTGGAAACAGTCCGCATGGAGGTCGAAAAACAGGTCGGCACCGGCCCCGATCAGAAAATGATCGGTAACATCCCCTACACGCCGCGCGTCAAAAAGGTTCTCGCGCTTGCTTCCAAAGAAGCGAAAGCCTTGAACCACACGTACGTCGGCACCGAACATATTCTCCTCGGTTTGCTCCGCGAAGGTGACGGTGTGGCGGCGCGCGTTTTGAAGAATCTCGAGGTGGATATTGAACAGACCCGTCAGGAAATCCTGAAGGAGTTGGATCCCAATTTCGCGGCGCAGGAAGAACAAGGCACCGCCGAACCAGCCGAAAAAACTCCCGCTGGCGGACCGGAAAAGAAAGGCGAAGTCAAAACACCTGCGCTCAAAGCATTCGGTCGCGACCTGACTGAGATTGCTCGCAAGGGCGACATGGATCCGGTCATCGGTCGGAAAAACGAAATTGAGCGGGTCATCCAGATTCTTTGCCGGCGCACTAAGAACAATCCGGTTCTCCTTGGTGAAGCCGGCGTAGGCAAGACCGCGATTGTTGAAGGTCTCGCGCAGGAAATTGCTAAAGGCAATGTGCCAGAACTTCTGCGCGACAAGCGCGTGATTACCCTCGACCTCGCGCTCATGGTCGCGGGCACAAAGTATCGCGGTCAGTTTGAGGAACGCATCAAAGCGGTGATGGACGAGATTCGTCGCGCGAAGAACATCATTCTCTTCATTGACGAATTGCACACCATCGTGGGTGCCGGTTCTGCGGAAGGAACCATGGATGCTTCGAACATCATCAAGCCCGCTCTCAGCCGTGGTGAGATGCAATGCGTCGGCGCGACGACCTTGAATGAGTATCGCAAATACATCGAAAAAGACGCGGCACTCGAACGCCGGTTCCAATCGGTGAAAGTCGAAGCTCCCTCGGTCGAAGACGCGATTGAGATTTTGAAGGGATTGCGTCCGAAATACGAAGATCATCACAAAGCCGAGTTCACCGATGAAGCGGTGGCGGCAGCGGTGCGACTTTCGGATCGTTACATCACCGACCGTTTTCTCCCGGACAAAGCCATCGACGTCCTCGATGAAGCCGGTTCGCGCGCGCGCATCAGCACCATGACGCGTCCGCCGGAAATCAAACATATCGAAGCCGAAATCGAGGAACTGAAGGCGAAGAAAGAAAAAGCCATCAAGAATCAGGATTTCGAGGGCGCGGCCAACATGCGGGATAAGGAAAAGCAGGCCAAAGAGAAACTTGAGAAAATCATGAACGAATGGCGGGCGGCGCGGGAAGAAAAACGCGTCACCGTCGGCGAGGAAGATATTCTCACGGTTGTTTCCAAGTGGACCGGTATTCCGCTGCAACGCATGGGGCAGGATGAAATGGCCCGCCTGCTGGCGGTCGAAGGCGAAATGTCCAAGGTTGTCATCGGCCAGAAAGAAGGTGTTTCGGCTATTTGCAAAGCCTTGCGCCGTTCGCGCGCCGATTTGAAAGATCCGCGTCGGCCGATCGGCACATTCCTGTTACTCGGCCCGACTGGCGTCGGCAAAACTTTGCTGGCTCGGACACTCGCAGAACAGATGTTCGGCGATACCAAATCGCTCATTCAACTCGACATGAGCGAGTACATGGAGAAATTCAACGTGTCGCGCCTCGTCGGTTCGCCGCCTGGTTATGTCGGTTACGAAGAAGGCGGCCAATTGACCGAACAGGTGCGACGCAAGCCGTATTCGGTAGTGCTTTTCGACGAAATCGAGAAAGCACATCCGGACGTCTGGAACATGCTCTTGCAGATTCTCGAAGAGGGCAAGTTGACCGACAGCTTCGGTCGCGTAGTGAATTTCCGCAACACGATCATTCTGATGACGTCAAATGTCGGTTCGGACACGATCAAACGCGGCGCGACGCTGGGCTTCTCGCCGGTCTCCGACGAATCCACCTACGAGAAGATGCGGGAACGCATCCTGGAGGAAGCCAAGAAAGTGTTCCGTCCGGAATTCCTGAATCGGTTGGACGACGTGATTGTGTTCCGCACGATGACCAAGCCGGATCTCATTCAGATTCTGGATCTGGAAATCAGCAAGGTCGTCAATCGGCTCAAAGGCAAAAACCTGCAGCTCGAACTTGATGAGGCTGCGAAAGATTTCCTCGTGGAGAAAGGTTACGACCCGCAATACGGCGCGCGACCGATGCGCCGTGCTGTCGAACGCTACCTCGAAGATCCGCTCGCGGAAGAAATTCTGCGCGGTCACTTACACGAGGGCGAGCCGATCAAAGTCAGCAGTGATAAAGAGAAGCTGACATTCACACAAAGCACACCGGCTACGGGAGCGCTTTCGAGTTAAGCAATGAATTGAAACTGAATTCGCATTGGGCCGAACCGCAAGGTTCGGCTCAATTGCTTTGGCGGACCAGAATCTGTTCGGCTTCGCTCTTGCGCAAGGTGAGGTTGTAACCGCGCACCTTGATTTCCACCGGATCGCCCAACGGCGCAAAGCGCACGAGTTCAACTTTTGTTCCGATCAGCAAGCCCATCTCCATCAAACGCGGTCGAGCGGCGGGAGGTAAATTGATCTCAGCTACAGTAGCTGTTTCGCCGATGGCGACGGAAGTCAGAGGTCGAGGCGCGGGTGTCA
>CALAYC010000233.1 GCA_937894935.1 uncultured Verrucomicrobiota bacterium | reverse complement strand
AAAGTCCGTTTTGTACGACACCGGATTGTTGTAAAGCATGCAGGAAAGTTTCGTTGCGCGCAGCACCGGTTGCAGATGCGATTTCATCTCCCGCCAATCGCTCGAATAAACATACGGCGGCAGCACCATCAATCCCGAGCAACCCGCATCCGCCGCAGCCTTCGCCAATTCCACCGCCTCCATCGTGCTCAGCGACGCAATCCCCGCCACCACCGGAGCTTTGTCGTTCAGTGCCGTCACGAGATTTTTCAGAATGGCCACTTTTTCATCGAATCGCAGCGTCGCGCTTTCGCCCAGTGACCCGAGCGCAACAATTCCAGTGCAACCGTTTTGCACCAGCCATTGCGCGTGTTTCGCCATCGCCGCATGGTCCACGCGATAATCGGATTTGAAGGTGGTCGTCATCGCCGGGATGACACCACGCCATTTCATTGTGTCTTTTTTCATTGGGAGCGGGTTTATTTTCTAATCAGCTAAAACGATCCGGTGAAAGCAGCGTGAGGTCGAACGACGGGGTTTCATTCGCGAGAATTTGCGCCATGAGTTTGCCGCTCACCGGCCCGAGACTTAACCCCATCATTGCGTGACCTGTTGCGACCGATAAATTCGAAAATTTTTCCGCGCGCCCCAGATACGGCAACCCATCCGGCGAACATGGCCGCAATCCGCGCCATGGTTCAACTCCAGCAAAATCACTCGGTTGAAACTCCGGAAAATAACGACAGAACGAATTCACGATGCCGCAAACGCGCATCGGATTGATATCTTCATTCAAGCCTGCGATCTCCATCGTTCCGCCAACGCGCAACGTTTTACCCATCGGCGTCACCGCCACGCGCGCTTCGGTAAGAATGGAACAGATCTGCGGTAACTGTCGCGGCTCCGGCAATGTAAGACTGTAGCCTTTGCCGGCTTGCATCGGAATCTTCAGCCGCAATCGTTCCGCAATCTTCGTGGACCACGCACCACCACAGACCACGAACTCATCGGCTTCAATTTCATCAACAGCGTTCGACGCAAAATCGCTTTTCGATGTCGTAACTTTCAACGAACGCACGCCTCGATCTTCGATTTTCCAATCCGTGACTTCTCTGTTCCAACAGAACGCCACGCCGAGCTGTTCACATTGCTGTTGCAATACCGACATGAAGCGCGCTGGTGACAAATGGCAATCCAGCGGAAAATGAACCGCGCCGACGATGTTCATTCGCGCGCCGGAATCGAGCGCAGCCGTTTGTTTCGCGTTGAGCACCTCGGCTGGAATGCCGAGCCGTCGTGCCTCTTGCGCAGTTTTCTCCTCTTCTTCCAGAACTGCTTCGCTTTGACACAGCATCAAAAGCCCCCTCTTCACCAATCCAAACTCAACACCCGGTAGCGCTGCGATTTCTTCAAAACATTTCCGGCTCGCCAACGAAAGGTCGCGCAGCAGCGGCGCAGAACGGCGCACGTGATGCTCGTTCGCCGCGCGAATAAATCGTAATCCCCAACCGATTAAATCCGCATCGAGACGTGGTTGAATGTAAAACGGCGAAGCAGGATTCCACATCCATTTCAATCCCAGCGCTACCATCCCCGGCGCTGCCAGCGGAATAAAATGACTCGGCACGACCATTCCCGCGTTACCGAACGACGTGCCGTCGCGCTCCGCGGCTTTGCGTTCCACCACCGTCACCTTGAAGCCTCGTTGCGCGCAGTAGTACGCCGTCGCCAAGCCGATGACGCCCGCTCCGATGATGACGACACGCTTGCTCATTCAACGGATTCCCCAACAAAGCGGATCACGTTCATCCAGTAGCAACGTTGCTTCCGCGTTCACAAATGCTGAACCACTGATAATCGGCGTAATTTTTCCCGTCGCTCGCTCCAACCACCGGAAGCGTCCGCGAAATGTGCTACTGATGATGCTCTCCTGAATCCACTCCACGTCTTCAGCAAGTTTTCCATCCGCCGCCAGACAAGCGAGTTTCGCACTCGTGCCCGTGCCACACGGCGAACGGTCGTACGCTTTGCCCGGACATTGCACAAAATTTTTCGCCTGCGCGCCCGGAGTCGTTGGTGGACCGATTAATTCAACATGATCGATTTCCGGAAATCCTTGCGCATTTACCGCCTGTCGCACGCGCCAACAAAAATCAGTCAACTGTTCGACATTTTTCAGCGTGAGTTTCTTACCGTGTTGCTCTACGAGGAAAAACCAATTACCACCCCACGCCACATCACCTGTCACCGGTCCGATATCCGGCACGTTCACGGTGACCGCTTTGCGCGCCCGCCAACTCGCCACATTCGCCACCGACACTTCGCCGTTCTCATGCAGCGTCGCCGTGATGATGCCGACCGGCGTCTCGATTTTATGTTGTCCCGGTTTGATTTTACCGAGATGCGCGAGAGTAACCACCAGGCCAATCGTGCCGTGACCGCACATACCGAGATATCCGACATTGTTGAAAAAAATCACGCCCGTCACACATGAAGAATCCGTCGGTTCAACCAGCAATGCGCCAACCATCACATCCGAACCGCGCGGTTCATTCACGATGGCGGAGCGAAAATGATCAAACTCGCTTTGAAATCTTTCGCGTCGCTCCACAAGCGAATCACCGCCTAAATCTGGACCGCCGGATAGCACCACCCGCGTCGGCTCGCCACCGGTGTGCGAATCCACGATGAAAATTTTCCGCATTGCCATGTTTCGCGGGGATGCTGCCAACGCGATTCAGCCGTGTCTTGTCGTTCTTCGCAGCGCCGACTACGATTTCGGCACAACGCCGCACCATGACACCCGTCGATTCACAACGCGAATTTTTCTCGCAACTCGCCGCGCCTTTCACCGGCGAAGCGGTGTTCGATTGGCTGCCCGATCTCGTGTTCTTCGTCAAAAATCAGCGCTGCGAATATGTCGTCGTCAACCAAACGCTGGTAGAACGATGCGGTCGCCGCGCCAAAAGCGATCTGCTCGGGCGGCGTGCCGATGAAATTTTTCCGCAGCCATTGGGCGAGATTTATCGTGCACAGGATGAAAGCGTATTGCGCAGCGGTCGGGCGATTCTCAATCAGCTCGAATTGCATTTTTACGCGCAAGGCGGCCGCGGCTGGTGTCTGACAAACAAACTGCCGTTGCGCGATCGCGCCAATCGCGTCATCGGTCTCGTGGGGATTTCCAAAGATTTACAAACCGCGCATGAACGCGGCGAAGATTACTCAGCGGTCGCCAAAGCCGTGCAACGCATTCAGAAAAATTTCGCCGAACCTTTGCGCGTGGTTGAATTGGCCGCCGAAGCGGGATTGTCTGTCTATCAATTCGACCAGCGGATCCGGAAAATTTTTCAACTTACTCCCGGCCAGCTCATTCAAAAAACGCGCATGGAAGCCGCAGTGCAACGCTTGCGCGAAACAAACGACGCGATTGCCACGATTGCGCTGGATTGTGGCTATTCGGATCAAAGTGCGTTCACGCGACAATTCAAGCAAACCGTCGGCTTATCACCGTCCGAATACCGCGCTGCCTGCGGCAACCGTCTCTGACTTCGTAGTTCTCGTCGTCAGAACGCAAACCACTCAATGCGCGAGATATTCTCTCAACCCGTTCAAAAACATCTGCACCGACAACATCACCAGCAGCATTCCCATCAGGCGCTCAACCGCTCGCGCGCCGCGCTCCTTAATCACTTTCATAATCGCCGGAGCGCTCATCAGAATCACAAACACCACGCCCCAGGAAATCAGCACGGCCCACAAGCAAGTCACGAGACCGTTGGGTTTGTTGGTGATCAGGATAATCGTCGCCAATGTTGAAGGTCCGGCGAGCAACGGCGTTGCCAACGGAACAATGAACGGATCGCGATCTTCGCCTTCTCCAATCCCGCGTCGGCCTTGGCCAGGCAAAATCATTTCAATCGCCACCAGAAACAACACAATCGCGCCCGCAATCGAAATCGCTTCCGCGCGAATTCCCAATCCTTCCATGAGTTGTCGGCCGGCGACGAGAAATGCGAGCATCAGTCCGAGCGCGACAAACAATTCCCGAAACACCACGGCGCGGCGTCGTTCCGGCGGCACGGGCTGGAGAATCGAGATAAAGCACGGCACGTTTCCCAGCGGATCAATGGTCAGTAAAAGCAGTCCGATTGCAGTTAAAAGATCCATAAGCAGAATTCGCCACTGGACTTAACAGAGCACAGGATTCGGTCGCCGACCAGTTGAGAATCCCCGCGAAAGATCCGCGGAAAATCCACTTTTACCTGCAACTATTGCTTTGTGACGCTGTCGGC
>CALAYC010000232.1 GCA_937894935.1 uncultured Verrucomicrobiota bacterium | reverse complement strand
TGTTGCCGGACTGATTTTCGGCGGTCTTCTGTTGCTCGTGCCGACGCGATGGCAAACCTCAACTTCGCTTCAATTCTGCGCCGGATTAGTTCTCGTCGCATCAATCATTGCGCCGTGGTGGGCGGCGCTTCGCTGACGCAGCCAGAAAACTTTGGTAAGTTAATAAGAGGATGAATCTTACGCCACCACCTGCCCTGCGCGACTGAGTTCGCGTTCGGTTTTCAACCGCAACTGTCCGCACGCCGCGTCAATGTCGTGTCCTTTCTCTCGCCGCAACGTCGCCACAACGCCTTGCTGTTTCAGCGCTTTTTGAAACTGTTCGCAAACGTCATCTGCCGGACGCGCCCACGGCAGATCCTCCACTTTGTTGTAGGGAATCAAATTCACTTTCGCGTTCAGACGCTTGGCCAACGCAGCCAGCGGTTTGGTTTGCTCCAAATCATCGTTTATGCCCGCAATCAAAATGTATTCGAACGTAATCATTCGACCGCGTTTCGCCTGATAATAATCCAACGCCGCAGTGAGTTCCTTGAGCGGATACTTTCGGTTCACCGGCATGATTTTTTCGCGTACTTCATCTGTCGCGCCGTGCAGCGAAATAGCGAGTGAAAATTGCTCCGGCTCATCGGCCAGCTTGCGAATCTGCGGCGCTAAACCGCTCGTGGAAACCGTAATCTTCCGCGCCCCAATGCGTCCGCCCCATGACGAATTCAGTAACCGCAGCGCTTTGAGCAGATTGTCGTAATTCGCCATCGGCTCGCCCATGCCCATGATGACGAGATTGTCCACGACGCGTTCGTTCGGAAACGAATTGCCGGGATTTTTCGGGCGCGGTGAAGTCGCCGGTTGAACGTCGAAGTTTGCTGGGTCAGCTATTGGCGCATTTTGTTCCAACGCACCATTCTCACCCTGCCATTTGGAATTTTCTGCCACGCACCAACGCTCGACGCCCATCACCTGTTCGACAATTTCGTGCGGCAACAGATTTCGTTTCCAGCCGTCCAGACCGCTCGCGCAGAACTTGCATCCATACGCGCAGCCGACCTGCGTGGAAACGCACAGTGTATGACGATCACTTGCTTCGCCGTACAACGACGGATTTGCCGGAATCAAAACGCTTTCAACCAACGAATGATCCGCGAGTCGCCATAAAAACTTTTGCGTTGTGTCGCGACTGCCCTGCTTGCGCACCAACTCCAGCGTGTTCAACGTGTATTCCTGCCGGAGTTTTTCGCGCAAAACTTTGGGTAAATTCGTCATCGCGTCCCATGAGGTAACGCGATGCACGTACAGCCAATCCATCAATTGCTTGACGCGATAAACCGGCTGTTCCCACGCGGCGAATTGCGCTTCGAGTTCTTCGCGCGTGAGCGATTTGATGTCCGTCGGCATGATCTTCTTAATCTTGCTCTCCATCTTAGTCTCGGCGCTCGGCACCGAGACTAAGAAAAGATTACGAGTAGATTAAGAGCAGAAGGTCACTTCGTCAGGTAATACTTGCGGGTGTATTCCTTGACCATGCGATCCGTGCTGTATTGCACGACCAACGTCGCCATCGCGCGCCGAATCATTTGAATCCACTTTCGCGGAATGCCGTTGGCATCGCGATCGTAGAACGTCGGAATCACTTTCTCGGTGAGCATCTTGTAGAGATTGGCACTATCGACACGATCCTGTTCTTCTACGTTAGGCGAATTCGAATCGTCGCCAATCGCGAAGCCATTCGTGCCGTCGTAACCCTCACGCCACCAGCCGTCGAGAATGCTCAGATTCAAACAGCCATGACAGCCTGCTTTCATGCCGCTCGTGCCGGAAGCTTCCAGCGGCCGACGCGGATTGTTCAACCAGATATCGCAGCCCGAAACCATCATGCGCGCCACATGCACGTCATAATTTTCCAGGAACACGAGATGGCCCTTCAGATCGCTGTATTTGCTGAGGTGAATGATTTTTTGAATGAACGCTTTACCGGCGTCATCGCGCGGATGCGCTTTACCGGCAAAGATAAATTGCACCGGACGCTGCTGATCACGCGTCAGTTTCACGACGTTATCGAATTGCTCAAAAATCAGCGGGGCGCGTTTGTAAGTGGCAAACCGTCGCGCAAAACCGATCGTCAATGCATCCGGATTCAACAATGCGTCAAACGCGATGAAATCTTCTTGGGTCACGCGATGCGCCTGCAACAACAATCGCCGACGCGAAAACTCAATCAACTCGCGACGCAGCCGATAACGCAACGCCCACAGTTCTTCGTCGCTGATAAAATTCGGGTCGAGCATTTTCTGCCAGAACTCCTGCGACGTAATTTCCGCAGCCCAGTCGTGACCCGCTTTGGTTTTCCAAAAGCGCGTAGTATCGCCACTGCCTGGTGCTGGATTCGCGAGCCGTTGCCGCCAGAATTGCCGCACCGTACCTTTCATCCAGCCGGCGACGTGGACGCCGTTCGTGATATGGCCAATCGGAACTTTTTCCACCGACGTACCGGGATACAGACATTGCCACATCTCCCGACTAACCACGCCGTGCAATTCGCTGACCGCATTGGCCGCGCGAGAAACTTTCAGCGCAAGCACCGTCATGCAGAACGGTTCGTGTTTGTCCTCCGGATTGATGCGGCCCAGCGCCATGACTTCGTCATGCGACAACTTCAAATGCTCGCTGAACTTGTGCGCGGCGTAAGCAAACAATTCTCCGTTAAATCGATCATGCCCCGCTTCCACCGGCGTGTGCGTCGTGAAAATGCATTCCGCTTTGGTGGCATTCAGCGCCGCGGCAAACTTCGCACCAGTTGCCATCTTCTCACGAATCAACTCCAGCGTCAGAAACGCCGCATGACCTTCGTTCATGTGGAACGTGGATGGCGCAATACCGAGTGTGCGCAACAATCGCACGCCGCCGACGCCCAGAATAATTTCCTGCATGATACGCGTCGTGGAATCACCACCATAAACGCGTTTCGTCAAATCCCGGAAATGCGGCTCGTTATCCGGATGATTGGCGTCCAACAGATAAACCGGCACGCGCCCGACATTCACCCGCCATGCGAGCAGTTTCACATCGGACATAGCGATGCGCACCTTCACCACCACCGGTTGCCCTTTATCATCCACCACCGGCTCCACCGGAATGTTTTCCGGATCCAACCGCGAATAATACTCCGTCTGCCAGTTATTGTGGTCGATAGCCTGTTGAAAATAGCCTTCGCGATAAAACAGACTGATGCCCACGAATCCAATATCGAGATCGCTGGCGGATTTCGCGTGGTCGCCGGCAAGAATTCCCAGACCGCCGGCGGCGATGGGCAACGTTTCGTGAAAACCGAATTCCGCGGAAAAATACGCAATGGGATTTTTGTGTAACGCCGGTGCGTTCTTGCGCCCCCACGTGTTGGTTTCGCTGATGTAACCTTCGAAATCGCGCAACACGTTGCGCACATGCGACGCGAAATCATGATCCAGCAGGCGCACGCGCAATTCGTATTCGGAAACCTCCCGCAGAATCGCGACGGCGTTGTGATAGAGATTCCGCCAACTGCGCGGCGACAATTCCGCGAATAATTCCTGAGCTTCCTGATCCCAGGTCCACCAGAGATTCCGGGACAACTTACGAAGCCCGGTAACGAGTTCGTTGATTTCAGACTGCGAGGTAGGTTTCATTGCCATAAAAGAAAAGTTCACTCAACCGCACTGACGCACTGCAACTTAGTTGCCGAACGCGTCATGCGTAAATAAAAATCCCGTTCGCCGCCACAATCGTTCAAAAGTGCCCTCAACGCCATGTCTCCTTTTGACCGACCCAATCAACAATCGACAGCACAACGCGCAGTCAAAGCCGACCAAAAAGCACGAAAAACACCGTTTCAAACTCGTGCTCGGAAAAGTTCGACAGGAGAATAATTTCCTCAATCGTTGCGGTTAATTCTCTGTAATTCCGCGGCGACAGGAATAGCGCTTTTCCGTCACTTTTTGGGTACAGCACCCTGGCTACCGACGTCTTTTAGTTTGACGATTCGCGCTCTGCGCCCAAACTCTCCGTCGCTCGAATGAAAACTTTCTTGTTCGTTTGCACGGGGAACATTTGCCGCAGTCCGATGGCCGAGGCGCTCTTTCGTCATGCCACGCAGGGCCGGAGTGATTATCGCGCCGTCTCCGCCGGCCTCGGCGCCGTGGACGGACAAGCGCCCAGCGCCTATTCCGTTCAGGCGATGCGCGAAATCGGCATCGACATCTCCAAGCAACGCAGCCGGATGCTCACGGCGGAAATGGTGAAACAGGCCGATTACATCCTCGGCATGACGCATAGCCACGTGGATACCATCACCCTGCTCTATCCCCACGCGGCGGAGAAAACGTTTTTGCTGCGCGAGTTCGACGACACGCTTGACCCGTTTGAAAAAGATATCAGCGATCCCATCGGCGGCTCGTATGAGGTCTATTTGCATTGTCGCGATCAAATCGAACAGGGCATCGCGTCGCTGCTCCATTTCATCGAACAAGGCGAGACGAGTCACACCATCAAAGCGGTGGCTGCCGGTCAAACCGCCCATATCGCCATCGGCGCGGACCACGGTGGATTTGAATTGAAGGAAGAACTGAAGAAACACCTCAAAGCGCGAGGCATTTCCTTTCACGATTTTGGCACGCACGGAAAAGAATCGGTGGATTACCCGGATTATGCGTTATTGGTCGCCAACAGCATTGCGGAGAAAAAAGCGGAATTCGGACTGCTCGTTTGCACTACCGGCATCGGCATGAGCATGACGGCGAACAAAGTTCCCGGCGTGCGCGCGGCGGTAGTTAACGATGCGGAATCCGCGGTTCTCACCCGCAAACACAATGACGCGAATGTCCTGTGTTTGTCCGGAAAATTCACTTCGCCAGACCTCGCGAAACAGATTCTCGATAACTTTCTCAATACCGAATTTGAAGGCGGTCGCCACGAACGCCGCGTCTTGAAGATGGAAGATAAACCCATGTCACCTGAACTGAAATTGAACCGCGTTGACTCTGAAATCGCCGCCGCCATCGAAAACGAACGATTGCGCCAGCAGGAAAACATCGAACTCATCGCCAGCGAAAACTTCACCAGCCCGGCGGTCATGGAAGCGCAAGGCTCCGTGCTCACGAACAAATACGCCGAGGGTTATCCCAAGAAGCGCTGGTACGGCGGTTGTGAAAATGTGGATACGGTGGAGGAACTCGCCATCGCGCGCGCAAAAAAACTGTTCGGCGCCGAACACGCCAATGTACAACCGCACTCCGGCAGCGGCGCGAACATGGCGGTATATTTCGCCTTCCTCAAACCCGGCGACAAAATGCTCACGATGGACCTGAGCCACGGCGGACATTTGACGCACGGCAACAAGGCGAATTTCTCCGGCAAGTTTTTTGAGATCGTTCACTACGGCGTTCGCAAGGAAGACGAGCGGATTGATTACGATCAACTCGCCCAGATGGCACGCGAACATAAGCCGAAAATGATCACCGTCGGCGCCAGCGCTTATCCGCGCATCATCGATTTCAAACGCATGGGCGAAATCGCGCGCGAAGTCGGTGCGTACTTGTTGGCCGACATTGCACACATCGCCGGATTGGTCGCCGCGGGAATTCATCCCAGCCCGATTGAGCACGCGGATTTCGTCACTACGACGACGCATAAAACGCTTCGCGGCCCGCGCGGCGGTTTGATTTTGTGCAAAGAAAAGTACGCAAAGGAAATTGATTCGCAGGCGTTCCCCGGCATTCAAGGCGGACCGTTGATGCACGTAATCGCCGCCAAAGCCGTGTGCTTCCAGGAAGCCTTGCAACCGGAATTCAAAGCTTATCAGCAGCAGATCGTCAAAAACGCCGCGGCGCTCGCCGATGGAATGAAGCGAAATGGTTTCCGTCTGGTCAGCGGCGGCACGGACAACCACCTCATGCTCGTGGACGTCGGTGCGAAAGGATTGACTGGAAAAGATTGTCAGCTCGCGCTCGACGAAGCTGGTATTACGGTCAACAAAAACACGATTCCCTTTGAAACCCGTTCGCCCTTCCAGGCCAGCGGCATTCGTCTCGGCACCCCGGCGGTTACGACGCGCGGCATGAAAGAGGCGGAAATGGCCGCCATTGCGGACATGATCAGCGAAGTCCTGATGGACATCAAAAACCTTGACGCTATCGCCAAGGTGCGCCAACGTGTGCGCGAACTGACCGCGAGATTCCCCTTGCCGTATTAATCACGCCAGTTGAATCCCGCGCGCTCCGGACGGTAGTCATTCCATTTTGAACTAATCCCAGGGTCGCTCGTCCAAACGGGACTGGACGGGAGTTCCGACTGGTTGCTCCTGCCGTTCGTACCATTTAAGTAACAAGGAATTTATTTATGGCAAAAGTCGCCACCAAGAAGGCTAAAAAGGCTCCCAAATCTAAACCACCGCAGGAGGATCTTAATTTAACGCCCCCGCCGGCGCCGCCCGAACCCACTCCCGAAGCTGCCGAACCGCCTGCGGCTGCCAAAGCTTCACCGCCGCCACCACCGCCCCCCGTGGACGATGACGCACCGTTGCAACCACCAACGCGTCCGATTGAGGCTTCCGTTCCCGCGCAACCTGCAGAACCGCCACCGCCACCGCCGCCGCAAAATTACGGTCGCCGTGGCGAACGCGATAAAATCGTTCACTCGCTCAACATCGCCAAACTTCAGGCGATGCAGATGAACGACCTGAACAACATGGCCAAAGATCTGGGCGTGGAGAATTACGGCACGATGCGCAAGCACGAGGTCATTTTCCACATCCTCCAGAAAAATGCCGAACGCGCCGGCGTATTGTTCTCCGAAGGTGTGCTTGAAGTGTTGCCCGATGGCTACGGCTTCTTGCGCTCGCAGAGTTTCAATTATCTCTCCTGCCCGGAAGACATCTACGTGTCGCCGTCGCAGATTCGCCGTTTCGATTTGCAGACCGGCAATCTGATCGCGGGTCAGATTCGTCCGCCCAAGGACAAAGAAAAATTCTTCGCTCTGCTTAAAGTTGAAGCGGTCGATGGCGAAGAACCGGACAAGGCGAAAGATAAAACGCATTTCGAAAATCTCACGCCGCTCTTTCCGAACAAGCGACTCATCCTCGAAACCAATCCCGAGGAATTGAACATGCGCGTGCTCGACCTCGTTTGCCCCATCGGCAAAGGCACGCGTGGTTTGATCGTCGCTCCGCCGCGCACCGGTAAAACCGTGTTGATGCAGAAAATCGCCAACGCGATTCTGAAGAATAATCCGGAGACGTATCTGTTCATCCTGCTGATTGACGAACGTCCCGAAGAAGTTACCGACATGGAACGCACTTGCGTCGGCGCAGAAGTGATTTCGTCCACGTTCGATGAACCGCCGGAACGCCACGTGCAGGTGGCCGAAATGGTCATCGAAAAAGCCAAGCGTATGGTCGAACACAAACGCGACGTCGTCATTCTGCTCGACTCCATCACACGTCTGGCCCGCGCTTACAACACCGTACAACCGCACTCCGGCAAGATTCTTTCCGGCGGTGTGGACGCCAATGCGTTGCACAAACCCAAACGCTTCTTTGGCGCGGCGCGTAACATCGAAGAAGGCGGTTCGCTCACCATCATGGCAACCGCGTTGATTGATACCGGCAGTCGCATGGACGAAGTGATCTTTGAAGAGTTCAAAGGCACGGGCAACATGGAAGTCCACCTCGACCGTTCGCTTGTGGATCGCCGCATTTTCCCGTCCATCAACATCGAACGCTCCGGCACGCGCAAAGAAGAATTGCTCTATCACCCGGACGAATACACCCGCGTCATGCTGTTGCGTCGCGCCCTTACCGGCGTGCCGCCCGTGGAATCGATGGAACTGCTCCTCGGCAAACTCAAAAAGACCAAGAGCAACATCGAATTCCTCATCGGCATGGGCGTGAGTTAATTTCCGAAACGCTTAAACGCTGAGTTTGCAAACGGCGCAGAGGTGAAAAGCTTCTGCGCCGTTTTTCTTTGAGCATTCCCCCTGCTTTTTCACCGCAGCAGGCAGTTCTTCATGGGAATGATTGCAAGGGAATGAGACCTGATGGTTTACTTTTGCAGATTCACGCGGCTGCCAGTCGGATCAAGAATCATCGCGGTAACAAACACCCAAAGCTGATTCGTTGCGTTAGCGATTGGCGTCTCAATAAATTCACCATTCGGCTGTTTAACTACCTCTTTGGTACTGAAATCAAACAGCGCCAAAGTCTGACCATCCAGCAAAACGCACTCATTGGTCGCCTGGCGAACTTTGTATCGTGGCAGCGGTAACGGCGTCGTGGTTCTCTTTCCATTAACGAAGATCGTCACCTCCGGTGAATTCTCGGCGTAGCCAAGAAACTCTGTCATCGTGGCAATCGTCCGAAGCGTAACGCCCATCCGATCGTCGGTAACCTGCGGTAGCAAATCAATCACAGGTCCAAAAGAGACGGACTCGGTATGCAGATAGTCACGGCTTTTAGAATCGGCATTACGAATCCCGGACACACTAAGCGCGTTGGAATGAATTCCCGTCGCGATCATCCTCGGTTCGGCGATCTGAATCTGCGCTTGCCGGCCCGACACGGTAGTCACCTGCCCCTCGGTGTTTAGCTTCAAAGCGTTACCTTGATTAATCCCTCGCAACACGCTTCTCATTTGCTCCTCTGAAAGAACGCCAAAAACTGCCCATCGATTGGTCGGCACTATTGAATTCCACCAGGACGTGGCATCACCTGAAACTTCCACGTAGCGGATCTTAAGATGCACCTGATCAGGCTCACGCCATTTCGTTTGAAACAAATGTTCAATTGCATCCAATTCGGACAACGTCCCGCGCGCCCAAAGTTCTCCTTTCGCCAAATTCAAGAAAACGCTCTTTCCCTCCGACGGCGACAAATCAACACCATGATTCAACAATGCATTTCGGATCGCATCGAACACTACCACGAGTGATGCACTACCAGATTGTATCTTCATCGCTTCTCGTGCCGCTACAGCGTTGGTGGCACTTTCCAGGCAGGCTTCTAAAGAATAACGCCCGACTTTATACATGCGGGTGAATAGCTTTTCCGCGCTCTCAGCCAGTTGATTAATTCGTGCTATTTCCTCCTCAATTAACTCCATTTCTTCCACCGTCGCCCGCACCCACATCTGACCTCGTCGGTCGCTAAAATAAACCGCCTTTCCCAATTGCGGATCGAGATTTACTCCAACCGTTCTGAAAAAATTGCGAACGGCACCGATAAAATTGGTTGCCTCCAGACCGCCCGTTTCATCCGAAATTTTACCCAAAGCGCGAGAAAATGCCGCGACCTCTACTTGAAATGTCCGCGTGATTAACGAGATCGACTCGTTCGTGTTCTTCTGAACTGACTGCTCGGAGATAGTTGGAAAAACCGGAAAATTCTCAACAGGTGCAGCCTCTGGCGAAACGTTTGAT
Organism: uncultured Verrucomicrobiota bacterium; assembly: GCA_937894935.1. Taxonomy (GTDB): domain Bacteria; phylum Verrucomicrobiota; class Verrucomicrobiia; order Limisphaerales; family JADLHS01; genus JADLHS01. The sequence continues at coordinate 3,601 of CALAYC010000232.1, read as the reverse complement.
ATCGGCGGAAAATTATCGGTCACCGCTTGAGCAGAAGAGATAATCGCGCCGATCGTATTTCGCGTCCCATACGCTGACACCGCCAATAGTGCGGCTCCCACGAAGAACGAAACCAGCAGCGTTCGCCATGTGAGGCCCAGCGAAGGTCGATAGCCGGGGATCAACACCCGCTGCACTCGTTCCGCCAACGACGATTCGCCTCGTCCGTCACCGCGAAAAGCAGGCGCCACAGCAGGAGTTGCTTGCAGAATATTCTCCGCTACTTGCACCAACGTTTTCGCGTAGTCCGCAGGTGCACCGCTTAACTGACTGGCCACCGCATCGCAGCACGCTTCACGTTCGCGCCGCACTTGATGGCTGATCCACCACACCGCTGGATTGAAAAACAGAATTGCTTCGGCAAAAAGTTGAAACAGATTCGCCAGGTAATCGCCGCGCCGGATATGCGCCAGCTCATGTAACAGCACGAACTGAATCTGCGTCGGTGTCAACGCCGTAAAAAGCGATAGCGGCAATATCAGCGTCGGCACTAAAACTCCCACCACCGCTGGCGACGTAAGTTTATCGGTGACAGCCACCCGGATTCGTTGCGTCACCCCAACCGCGCAAACCGCTTTGGCCACCAACACTCGCGTTGACTCGTCCGTCAACTCGCGGCAAGAACGTCGCAGCCGTTCCGCGCTGGCGACTTTGATTCCGGTGCGAAGCAACATCAGCACTGCTCCGAACAACCAGACTCCCGCAAACCAGACCGTCCATAGCGTCGATTCGTCCGGTAAACTCGTCTGTCCCATCACGACTATTTTATCCGCTACGCCAGATGTTTCTGCTGCATTGATGGAATTCGCGCGCTCTGCTTCCGCAAGTTCAGCTGCTTCCGAATTCTTTTCTGGCACTTTGGGTGCGCTCAATATGGCCCACGTCACCAATCCAGTTCCCACCAACAGTCCCAGTGCTGCAAGACTGCAACGATAGCGAATCACCGGATTAATCGTGCAGCGTAATACGATTGCCAGTGCCACCGCTAAGACTGCTCCCAGCCAGAGCGAATGTAGAAAAGTCCCGATGATATGCTCCCATTCAGGCGATGCCAGCCAGCGCACGATGCCGATGTCATTCATGATTTTCTCCCGCTTTTACCACGCCCTTTTTCATGCGCGGCGATGAGTTGTTTGATCTGCTCCAATTCGTCCCGAGAAACATCCTTCGTATCGAGGAGGCACTGCACCATGGGTGTGAGCGCACCATTAAAAGCATGCTTCAGAGCGTAAAGAAGTTCCCCGCGTTGCGCCTGTGTTCGCGTCACCAGCGAGCGGTACAACGTCACATTTTTCTCCTTCTCTGCCGACAACAATCGTTTCGTCACCATGCGATCCATCAGCGTGCGCACCGTGGAGTAAGTCCACTTCGTCTCGGCAAATAATTTCTCCTGAATCGCCGGCGCGGTGCACGGCTCGCCTTCCCAAACAGCCTTGATGACAGTCCACTCGGCTTCGGTAAGTTCAATCGGCTCTGCAGGCATGAGGAGAAATGGGTGATAACGAGCGCATCATCTCTACAATCGTCGAGATGGTCAAGCAGAATATTTACAAATGTAGAGGCAATCAATGAATCGCGAAGATTGGTTCCCCGCCATTTTTTCATTTTTGCGCGCCCGCCGGCTTAGTAGCCTGCCGAGTCGTGAGTTTAGCGAATCAGTTAAGTTCCGCAGCCAAAGCTACGTTGCCGCAACACGTTGCCATCATCATGGACGGCAACGGTCGTTGGGCAAAGCAACGTCATTTGCCGCGCGTCGAAGGCCATCGCCAAGGCGCGGAATCAGCCCGCACCATCATCAAAGCCGCCGGCGAACTCGGCATCAAATATCTCACGCTCTACGCGTTCTCGGTCGAAAACTGGAATCGTCCCAAGGACGAAGTGGACGCGTTGATGAAATATCTCATCCACTATTTGAAGAGCGAAACGCCGGAGTTGAACGAGAGCAATGTCCGCCTCGAAGCCATCGGCCAGATCTGGCGTTTGCCGGAAAATGTGCAGGACCAACTGCGCAAAGCTCAGGCGACACTTTCCAAAAACAACGGTCTCACACTCGTGCTGGCGTTGAGTTATGGCGGTCGCACCGAAATCGTGGACGCCGTCCGCAGCATCGCTGCTGATGTAAAGGCCGGGAAGCTCGACCCGGATGCAATTACCGATCAGACGGTTTCGCAACACCTCTACACCCGCGATTATCCCGATCCGGATTTGCTCATTCGCACGAGCGGTGAAATGCGTGTCAGTAATTTCCTGCTCTGGCAGATTTCCTACGCGGAATTCGTCATCACGCCCACGCTCTGGCCGGACTTCCGTAAACCACAGTTTTACGCGGCGCTCGAGGAATACGCCAAACGCCATCGTCGCTTCGGTGGAATCTGAGCCCACTCGCTCTTCGCCGATTCCACGATACTCGTTTAACAGCGGTCACAATTCGTTAAACGCGCATTTGTTGCGTTGCCCCCTTCGCGTGAAATGTCGTCATCGCCCCACATACACATGCGGACATCTCGACTCGCAATTTCCGCAACGCGTGGCATTGATAGGTCAAAACTGCTATCTGTGTTTCGCCGTTGGTTGACAGTTCTTCTGCTCGCGTTGCCGTTGCTCTGTGCAACTGCGCAAACGCTCAATCTCCCACCGCGACCAACCACCGCGCCGACCGGCACACAGTTCACTAACATCATCTCCACGCTCCCGCGCGATGAACGAGAACGTTGGATTTACGCTGAGATTATCATCGGCAACGTCCCCACCTGGCTGCGCACGTTGAAACCGATTACCGTGAGTGCCGGCGGCAATACGGCGACTTATCACGTCACGCCCGATTACCTCGCCGTCGGCTCGGACACCGATTATTTCCTCACGCCCATGACACCGTTGCTGGCGCAACGGCTGGCCGACCGACTCGGCGCCACACTGCCAACGCGTAAGATGGTGAATCAAATCTGGACCAACGCTGCGGTAAAACTTTCGCCGTCGCCCATTCCGCCCAGCGACGAAATGATCACCGTTCCCGTCTTCGCGCAACACAACGCAATGGTACGCACTCAACGCGACGCCACCACCAACACCCATCCGCTTGGCGCGCTCGTTGCCGGCACGAAGAAAGACGTCATCATCAGCAATGAAATCACCAATCGCCCGCCGCCGCCACGCGTCGTCATCTATGGTTGGCACTACCCCGATGGTTCGTTCATTCAACCACTCTCTGCCGTTCACGAAAACACCTATGCCGATTACTCGCACGGCATTCGCCTCGTGCAAACCAACCTCCTGTTGAACGGCACGCCGAGCACCGTCGCCGCGGTGCTGGCCAGTCCCACATTGAATTCGCTGCTCAGCGATGAAGGCCCGATTCTGCAACCGCGTTATCCCCTGCCCGCGCTCGCGCCGAGCATCATCACGCATCCTCGCAGTCAATCTGTGTTACCCGGAACAAATCTCACGCTCAGCGCTCTCGCTATCGGCGATGAACCGTTGCGCTATCAATGGCGTTTCAACAACACGAACCTTCCCAATGCCACCAACTCCTCGTTGACTCTGACCAACGCGAACACCGCTATCG
>CALAYC010000231.1 GCA_937894935.1 uncultured Verrucomicrobiota bacterium | reverse complement strand
ACTTTACGTTCACCAATTCGTTTACGTTTGAAGCGCTGGTGCGAACGGTCGGCACTTCGACTACGGCGGCAGTGTTGGCTAAGAACGGCACGGGCGACGGTGAAGGTGAATATTGGTGGCGTTTGCCAGGAACGGCCAACGGAACGCAGCGCTTTGGCGTCAATAATCAGTTGTTCGTCAGCGGTACGACACCGTTGAACGACGGCGAGTGGCATCACATCGCGGTCGTTTATGATCACGATGCGGGTGTATTCCGGCTCTATGCCGATTACCAGCAGGACGCGTCAGCCTCGTTCACCCTGGATCGTCCAATCGGTCGGCCGGTTGATTTGCATATCGGCAGTTTTGTGGGTGGTGGCAGTGAGTTTGATGGCGACATTGATTTCGTTCGCATCAGCACAGGAGCGTTAACGCCGGAACAGTTCGTACAAAGAACGATTGCGCTTCAGCCGATTGTGAAATCGGTTCGCCCGACGGACAACGCGAGGAACGTCGCGCCAACCGCGTTGATTGAAGCAGAGTTTCAGAATCGTGACACCTCCGTGGTGTTGAACACGCTGCAGTTGCTGATTGACGGCGTGGATGTGACTGCTAACGCGACGAAAACTGCCGATGGATTGACGGCGCAAATTTCTTACACGCCGACAACGCCGCTGGCAGGAGGCGCGCATACTGCGACGACGATTTTCTCCGATACCGCAGTGCCTGCAAATTCCTGGACCAATACGTGGACGTTCTCGGTGGCGAGTTCGATTCCGGTGTTGGGTTTCTATCAGTTCAACGAAAAAGCTGTGGGTAATCTCGCGGACGCAACGCCAGGAGCTATTCTTGATGCGAGCGGTGCGAATCGGCACGGCACGGCGGTGAGTGAAGCAGGCATTCCATACGTTGCGGGTAGTCCGGCGTATGGCGATTCGACGGCGCTGGCGTTTACGGTGTTGAACGAGAACCACGTCGCTGTTCCAGACCCGGACGGTGTGTTCAACTGGAATCCTACGCAAAGCATCACGATGGAAGCGGTCATCCGCACAGTGGATATCGGCCAGGCTTCGGTCGGTGCGATTGCGGCCAAACAAATGGCTTCCAATTCTGAATGGTGGTGGCGCATTAATGCGACGGGTTTGCAATCATTCAACGTCAACGATGGCTCGAGTGGTCGTGGGGTTTCCGGTCAGAAAGTCTTGAACGATGGTGAATGGCACCACATCGCGGTCGTCTATGACGGCACGGCAAAAGAACTCCGAGCATACGTTGATTATGTGCAGGATGGCTCGACGGTAGCGGTGACGTACACATCCACGACCAGCACCATCGGCAACGCGAACGATCTCTACATCGGTCGTTTCCAGGCCGGCAACCGCATCTTCGAAGGCGACATGGATATGTTCCGCTTCACGGCGGCGGCACTGGATCCGAGCTGGTTTATTCCAGTGGGTGGAGTTGCGGCGTCGTTACAATTGCTCAATGTGTCGGCAACGGGTGGCAACTTCTCATTCTCATTCAATACAGAAGGCGGTCGCACTTACACAGTGGAAACCAACGCGAACCTCGGCGGTGGGTGGGGCGAAATCGAAACCGTCGTCGGCGACGGAAGCCTCAAGACGGTTTCGTATCCGCTGTCCGGGACGCAGAACAATTTCCGCGTGCGCAGCAATTAAACCCGACGGACCAAGCGTTATGAAAACCACTCTGCTATCACGGCGAATGAAAACGATTCCCATCCGTTCGCGTGGGTTTACGCTCATTGAATTGCTGGTGGTGATCGCAATAATTGCCATTCTGGCGGCGATGTTGTTGCCGGCGTTATCGCGAGCCAAAGCGAAAGCCATTGGCATTCAATGCCTGAATAACGTGAAGCAGCTCGGGCTCGCATGGCACATGTATGCGCAGGACAACAACGATGTGTTGGTGCCGAATCGGCAATTGCAGTCCGGTACGAGTGGTTTGACGACGACGTGGACGTCGGGCGTGCTCAACATGAACAACAGTACGGATAACACGAACCACATGTTGTTGCGTCAGAGCCTGCTTTTTCCTCATTGCAACAACATTTCGGTTTGGCGTTGTCCGGGCGATCGTTCGGTTTCCACTCACGGTGGTGCGACGTATCCACGGGTGCGCACGCTCGCAATGAATTGTTGGTTGTCGGAAGGGCGATTGTCTGCCTCGCCGGGTTATCGGGTATTCAGAAAGCTCGGAGATCTGACGCGGCCCGGTCCGGCGATGACGTGGGTTCTTATTGATGAACGCGAAGACAGTATTGATGACGGTTATTTTGCCGTGAACATGACGGGTTATCCTGATCAACCGCGCACGATTACGTGGGTCAATTATCCGGCGAGCTATCATGGAAACGCTGCCGGACTTGTGTTCGCCGACGGGCACGCGGAGATTAAACGCTGGCGGGATCCGCGCACGATGCCGCCATTGGTGCCAGGAAAATTATTGCCGTTGAACGTCTCTTCGCCGAACAACGAGGATTTGATCTGGTTGCAGCAACGCACGACAGCGAAGGAATGACGAGCGCGCAAAGTTTATGACGAAACGAATTAACGGGCTGGTCGCCGCGCCTTTTACGGCCATGAATCCCGACGGCGGTCTGAACCTGGACATGATTGAACGACAGGCGCGCGCGTTGGTCGATAACGGCGTCACGGGCGCATTCATTTGTGGCACGACGGGCGAAGGAATGTCGCTCTCAATGGATGAACGTTTGCAGTTGGCCGAACGCTGGATGGCAGTTGCGCCGCGGTCGCTGCGGGTAATCGTGCATGTGGGACATCACACCGTGGGAGAAAGTCGCACGCTTGCCGCACATGCCGAAAAAATCAAAGCGCATGCGTTCGCGACGATTGGACCGACCTTCTTCCGCGCGACCAATGTGGAGCAGCTCGTGGAGTTTTCGGCTCAGATTGCCGCGGGTGCGCCGAACTTACCGTTTTATTACTATCACATGCCGGCAATGGTGGGCGTGGAGTTGCCGATGTATGAATTTCTTAAACTCGCGAGCAAACGCATTCCGAATCTGGCGGGGCTCAAGTTCACGCACGAGAACCTGATGGATTACAACCGCTGTCTCAACTTTGAGGGGGGGCGCTATGACATCCTGTGGGGCCGCGATGAAATTCTCTTGGCAGCGTTGGCGTTTGGAGCGACCGGCGCCGTGGGCAGCACGTATAATTACATGGCGCGTTGTTATCATCGTGTGTTGTCCGCTTTCAAAGTGGGGGATTGGGAAGCGGCGCGCCGCGCGCAATCGCAGGCCATCGAAGTCATCGCGATCATGAGTCGGCGCGGTGGGCTCGCCGCCGGGAAAGCGATGATGAAATTGATCGGATTGGACTGCGGTCCCGTGCGTGCGCCGCTCCAGAATTTGTCGCCGGAAGCATTCGAATCGCTCGCCCGCGAATTGGAACGAGTCGGATTTCCGAAAACGTTAGCCGAAACTGATGCACGTCCATCACCTGAGGCGTTAGAAACTGTGATTCCGAAATAATTTCAGCTTCGAGATTTTTCATCATGAGACGTCGAACCGGTCGGGTTTTCTTTTTGTTCATCGCTTGCGTTGGCCTTGTTGCCTCGGCTCTCGGGGAAACGCCAACGCAAAATCGGCCTAACGTGCTTTTCATCTGCGTGGATGATTTGAAGCCGTTGCTCGGTTGCTACGGTGAAACGCAGGTTAAATCGCCGCATCTTGATCGCCTGGCCGCGAGCGGGCTGCGTTTTGAGCGCGCTTACTGTAATCAGGCGGTTTGCGCACCGTCACGCAACGCGTTGTTTACCGGACTGCGCCCGACCACGCTTGGAATTTATGACCTCGGCACGTTCTTTCGGGACGCGCGTCCGGACGCCATGACGATTGGACAATGGTTCAAGCAACATGGTTGGCGCACGGAAGCGTTGGGAAAAATTTTTCACGTCGGACACGGTAATCAGGACGACGCTTTGTCGTGGAGCGTGCCGCATTGGTCGCCTAAGAAATCCAATTACGCATTGCCGGAAAGTCAGGCGGTTGCGAAGAAAAGTTCATTGAATCGCGGTCCGGCGGTAGAAGCGCCGGATGTGCCGGACAACACGTTTAACGATGGTGTAATTGCGGATGAAGCCATTAAACGCTTGCGAAAAGCGAAAGCGAATCCGACCGAACCGTGGATGTTATTCGTCGGATTTCAACGGCCGCATCTGCCATTCGTGGCGCCGAAAAAATATTGGGATTTATATGATCGCAATGCCTTTCAGCCCGCAGCGCGACAGCAACCGCCCGAAGGTGCGCCGGAGTTCGCACCGACCGGGTGGAAGGAATTACGTAACTACTCCGATGTGCCGGACGAGGGGGAACTGAGCGCGGATCAGCAGCGCGAATTATTGCACGGTTATCACGCGGCGGTCAGTTACATGGATGCGCAAGTCGGACGCGTGTTGGACGAGTTGAGCGCACTTGGGCTCGCAAGCAACACGGTCGTCGTGTTGTGGGGCGATCACGGCTGGCATCTGGGTGATCATGGAATGTGGGCCAAGCACAGTAACTATGAGCACGCGGCGCGAATTCCGTTGCTGATTCGCGCGCCGGGAATCACTGCTGCCGGAACCGTTACACGCTCGCTGGTGGAGTCGGTGGACATTTTTCCGACCCTATGCGAATTGGTGGGTCTGCCAAAACCGAGCGGATTGGACGGCACGAGTTTTCTGAGCACATTGAAGAATCCGGCAATGCCAACCAAGGATGCGGTTTTCCACGTTTATCCGCGAACACTACGCGGCCAAGGAGAAATTCTTGGTCGCGCGGTGCGTACGGAACGGTATCGCCTCGTGGAGTGGAAGAAACCCGGAGACCGCAGCGATGCCGCGGTTCTTGAGCTTTACGATTATCAAACGGATCCGAACGAGACCAAGAATCTCGCCAACGCGAAACCCGAAGCGGTGGCGCAGCTTCGCAAACATCTCGCGCGACAACCGGAGGCCAAACCGCAATGGCGGGCGCCGCACCTTTCTGCCAATCCGGCTGACTTCAGCATTACACCGGTTTTCGCGCGAGGGCAGGGTGATTATCACACGTATCGGATTCCGGCGATCGTTGTGACGACAAACGGCACGGTGTTGGCCTTTTGCGAAGGGCGAAAGAACAGCGCCAGTGATTCGGGTGATATCGATCTGTTGCTTAAGCGTTCGATTGATGGCGGCAAGACGTGGAGCGAAGCGCAAGTGCTTTGGACGGATGGCGAGAATACCTGTGGCAATCCCGCACCCGTGGTGGATCAAATCACGGGAAAAATCTGGCTGCTGTTGACATGGAATCACGGCGCGGACAAGGAGAACGCCATTGAATATCGGCAAGCCCGCGATACGCGACGGGTATTTGTTTCGCACAGCAGTGATGATGGATTGACCTGGACGCAGCCGAAGGAAATCACCGCAGATGTCAAAAAATCGGATTGGGGTTGGTATGCGACCGGACCGGTGAATGGTATTCAACTCACGCGTGGTTCGTATCGTGGACGTTTGGTGATTCCAGCCAATCACTCTGCTCGTGGCGCGTCAGGTCAGATGACAACGCGATCGCATGTGATTTTCTCCGACGACCATGGCGCCACGTGGCAGATTGGTGGTATCGAGGAGGAAAAAACCAATGAGTCCACGGTGGTCGAACTGGCGGACGGTTCGCTGCTGCACAACATGCGGTCGTATCACAAAAAGAATCGTCGCGCGGTGGCGACGAGTCGGGATGGCGGAATTACCTGGTCACCGGTGCGACTCGACGAAATGTTGGTGGAGCCGGTTTGTCAGGCGAGTATTTTGCGTTACTCGTGGCCTGAGGCCGGAAACAAAAGTCGAATTCTCTTTTCCAATCCTGCTAGCATCAAGCGCGAGCGGATGACGGTGCGAGTGAGTTATGACGAAGGTGCGACGTGGCCGGTGAGCAAAGTGATTTACACCGGGCCATCCGCATACTCGAGTCTGGTCGTTTTGCCGGATCAATCGATTGGCTGTCTGTTTGAGTGCGGCAGAACCAATGCCTACGAAACCATTTCCCTCGCGCGATTCCCGCTCCCATGGCTGGAACAAAATGCGGCGCAACCGTAACGTAGGCGCGATGCGAATGCTTTTCAGGCAGGCAAGGCTGTTGATTTTTTTTGCTATGCTGGTCGTGCCTTCTTCCGTTGTGTCGTCCGATTTGAAATGGAAATCACTCCCGCCGATTCCTGATCCGATCGGATTTGCCGCCCCGTTTGCCGGCGTAAGTGACGGTGCATTAATCGTCGCCGGTGGTGCGAATTTTCCCGATGCAATGCCTTGGGATGGCGGGAAGAAAATCTGGTACGACTCAATTTACGTTTTGCCGGATGCAAAAGGTAAATGGCTCACCGGCTTTAAGCTGCCACGACCGCTGGGCTACGGCATTTCCGTTTCAACATCGGCGGGGGGAATTTGTGCGGGCGGGTCAGATGCGACGCACCATTTTCGTGACGTCTTTCGCCTGGTCTGGCGGACCGGAAAAATTGAAACCGAAACTCTTTCGCCATTGCCACAGCCGATGGCTAATGGCAGCGGCGCACTGGTCGGGAACACATTTTATCTGGCAGGCGGAATTGAGCGACCTGACGCAACGAATGCATTGAAAACATTCTGGGCGCTTGATGTCGCAGCATCTAATTCAGCATGGCGCGAATTGCCACCGTGGCCCGGGCCGGCACGAATGTTCGCGGTAGCGGGCGCAACAGCGGATACATTTTTTCTATTTGGTGGTGTCGAGATGCACGCGGATTCAAACGGTAAACCGGTGCGGCGTTATCTTTGTGATGCATATCGTTTCACACCACAAAAAGGCTGGAAGCGAATCGCGGATATACCGCGCGCTGTAGTTGCCGCGCCGTCACCGGCTATCTTGCGAGATAGGAAATTTTTGATCGTCAGTGGCGACGATGGCGTCAACGTCAACTTTGAACCAAAATCAGAACATCCCGGTTTTCCAAGAACGGTGCTGGTGTATGATCCGAAAACCGATTCGTGGTCGCAGTCAGAGAATTCACCGCTTTCGCGCGCTACCGTGCCGACAGTGGAATGGAATCAAATGGCCATCATTCCCAACGGTGAAGTGCGTCCGGGATATCGGACGCCGGAAGTGTGGGGACTCGAATTGCGCTGAGTCTCAAAGCAGCTTCTCAAGCTCGCGATAGTTGATCTTGCCAGTGCCGAGTTTGGGAATTTCCGGCACGGTGATAATTTCGCGCGGTACGGCGAGATTGCTGAGTCCTTTGGCGCGAATGGCAGCGCGGATGGCGTCGAGGCTGACTTGCGGTTCATTGGTGACGGCGATCAATTTTTCGCCACGGTCTTCGTCAGAGCGAGCGATTACCGCAATGGTGCAACGGAGTCCGTATTGAGTCGCCAACCCGGCTAATGCGTCTTCAACGGCAGTCAGACTGATCATTTCACCGCTGACTTTGGCGAAACGTTTCAACCGACCGAGCACATACACAAAACCGTCTTCATCCACGTCCACGACGTCGCCGGTGTCATACCAACCCTGAAGTGATTGGAATTGTGCGTTGAAATCAGCGTTGATGTAACCGCGCATGATGTTCGGCCCGCGAACGAATAACCGTCCGCCACGTTCGACGCCTTCCACCGGCTCCAGTCGATATTCGATGCCGGGAAGAAATTTTCCCGCCGAACCGCGTCGCGGCTCCATCGGTGTGTTAACCGCGAGGCAAGGACTGCATTCGGTTGCTCCGTAGCCTTCGAGAATGCGCAAGCCATATCGCGCGCCCCACGTTTGAAACGTCGCTTCCTGCACTTTTTCCGCGCCCGCAAACAGATAACGCACACTGCGAAAATCGTACGGGTGCGCCTTGCGCGCGTAGCCATTCAGAAACGTGTTCGTGCCGAGCAGAATCGTGCAGTTGCGCGCATAAACGCCGACGGGCACGAGTCGGTAATGTAGCGGAGAAACATAGAGATAGGTGTACAACCCGCGCATCAACGGCAGCAGCGTGCCGACAGTCAGACCAAAACTGTGAAACAACGGCAGCGCGTTGAAAATCCGATCGCGATCTTCGATGTCGGTCACCGCGAGCATCTGATGGACGTTTGCGATGAGATTGCGATGCGTGAGTTCGACGCCTTTGGGCATTCCTTCCGAGCCGCTGGTAAACAGGACGACCGCGGTAGAATCCGATTTCAACAGGTCATCGAATCGCGCTGGAAAAAAGGTCTGACGAAGCAGGCATTGGAATTTTGTGAAGCCGGAAATTTTTGAGCGAACATCTTCGAGGAAGATGAATTCAATCCCGGCATCGAGGAACGGTTTCGTATCCAATCGCGCCTGTTCCAGAAACGTGCGCGAAGTAATCACGTGCGTCAGTTCCGCCAATTTCGCGCAAGCGACCATTGTCGTCGTGCCGGTGGAGAAGTTCAGAATTGCAGGAATTTTTCCGGTGAGCCACAGGCTCAAAACGGTGACTGGGGTTGCGTTGACGTTGGGGAGTAAAACGCCGACGCGTTTGTGCGATGTCGTGTGGATGATGTGTTGCCATTGTTCCGCGAGCAAACGCGCGCCGACCATCAGACGGCGATAGCTGAGAGTTGTTCCGGTGACGTCTTCGAGGATGATCTGGCGTGGAAGAGTGCGAGCTGTTTGTGCGATGGCGGCCAGCGGTGTGGCAGCGCCGAATTGCATTTCGGTTTCGAATCGCTGCTTGAGCATTTGTTGGCGCAGCCAGGTGGTGATTTTCGCGCGAGCAGCGGTGGTGGAAAGATGATGCGGCAGTTCGGGGGTAATCAGATCGCTGAAATGAGCCGTGACTTTTGGAAACCATTTTCTCCAGCCGGAGTGCGAAACCCAGCGAACGCGTTCCGCGCCACGCAGGTAACACGTGATGACTTTGGCGTGCGATTTTAGCAGCAGAAATCCGGTGCCATCGAACAGCTTCATCAGCGAACCGGTGGTGGAGATGCGACCTTCCGCAAACAATACGAGCCGACCGCCGTTTTGTAAGAATTCCGCCATGCGTTTCACCGCATAGGGCGATGTGGTGTGAATCGGAAAGGTGCGGCGGTTGATAACGATCCAACGATGCAAAAACGAAATGCGCGCTGTATCGGTGGACGTGACGAAGCGCCATTCGTCGTCGAGACAGACGACGAGAAACAGCCAATCCAGCCATGAGACGTGATTGGGAATGAGCAGCAACGGGCCGGGAAGATCGGCAGCCGGCACATTGTAGGCGCGGAAGCGAAACAGCAGACGCACGAGCCAGGAAAGCAAAGTTTTCATGTCGTTTCCGGTTTAACGCCCGCCAAGAGGCCCGATTTGCACCCGCGGCGTCAATCGGGATTAAGAATTTTTTTGAATCCAGCCCATTACTTTCTCGGCCAGCTTGTCAAACGCGGTCACGCAGAGTTCCAGATGTTCTTCCTTCGTGTCTTCGATTTTGTTGTGGCTGATGCCGTGAAGGCTTTGAACAAACATCATGACAGTTGGAATGCCGGCGGCAGCAACTTCCGCGGCATCATGTAACGGGCCACTGGGAAGGCGATGCGATTTTCCGCACGTCTCGCGAATGGATTCGTCGCACAGATTGATGAGGTCGTTATGAAACGGGCGCGGAGCGATTTGCCAGAGCCGTTCCCAGTGCACCTGCACATTGCCTTCCTTGGCGAAACGTTCACTCGCGGCTTTGGCTTCGGCGAGCATGGTGGCGAGTTTGGTGGCGTCGAGATGCCGTTGATCGAGGGTGATGCGGCATTCCTCGACGACACTGGTGACGATGCCGGGTTTCGTAATGCACGAACCAATGGTGCAAACTCCGCCGTCTCCATCACTACCTTTGCTGCGTTCGGCAATATGATAAATTTCCTGCGCCATTTTTGCGGCGGCAAGAAAAGCATCTTTGCGCCGATTCATCGGAGTGCTGCCGGAATGCGCCGCTTGACCGTGGAACGTGATGGCGTGTCGTTCCACACCAAACGTACCAAGCACCGCGCCGAGCGGAAGATCGAGATCGAGTAACACCGGACCTTGTTCGATGTGTAATTCGATGTAGGCAGCGGCGTTCTTGAGTTCCTTGCCGCTGGCTTTGACGCGCTCAAAATCAATTCCGACTTCAGCAAGCGCATCGGGAAGTCTGATGCCTTGTTTGTCCACTAATCCGCGCGCTTCGTTCATATCGAGATTGCCGGAACACGCAGACGAACCGAACAGACTTTTGCCGAATCGCGCGCCTTCTTCATCTGCCCAATCGACGAGTCGCACGGTAACCGGCGGCTTGCCATGATACTGCCCGTTAATGCGACGCAGAATTTCCACGCCGGCGAGAACATTCAAACAGCCATCGAGCCAGCCGCCGTTCGGCACGGAATCAATATGACCGCCGATGAGAAGTGCTTTCTCCGATTCGCCACGGAGTGTGAACCACGTATTACCCGCTGCGTCGTCATGAATTTCGAGTGGCAAATCGGCGACCTGCTGGCGTAGCCACTTGCGCGCCTTGAGCCAGGTCGGCGTGAACGCGACGCGTTGCGCGCCGTTGGCGTCGCCGGTGAGCGAGCGGAGGTCTTTGAGTTCGGCAATGGTGCGTTCAGGATTGAGTTGTGCCTTCATGATTAATGCCGATCAAGTGGCGCAGAAATCAGTCTGCGTTCCGATTCAAAACAACCAAATCTCAAAGTTCAATTCCCAAGCTGGTAACGCGGTTGAGTCCGCCGGTTTTACGCAGCGGAGGATGCCGTGTTATTCAGCGAGGATTTCTGTCAACGGCCGGCTGGTGACATGAGACGGCACCGCGATGCCGAGCAATCGTGCGAGAGTTGGAGTGACCTGAGTGTTTGCAATTTCACCGAGTTTGACTCCCGGTTTGATGCCGTTTCCCCACGCGACAAACGTGGCGAGCAATTCCGGAAAATTCTGGTCGTGGCCGTGACTTCCTTTTCGTTCCGGTTTTTCTTCGAACGGAATTTCGCCTGACGACGTGTCGCCGAAGACGTAACCCATTTTGGCAAACAGGACCATGTCTGGAGCGCGAGGATCATCCTTGGGATTGGCGATGCCGTAATCTTTCAAATGTTCCGTGTCCACGATGCTGGCGATTTGCTCAATGGCACCGATAGCGTGTGAGATTTTCTTAGCCAGTTCGTCACGACGCGATTCGTCGAGGATATAAACGAACGCAGCGCCGCCTTGGACAACGATCTGGACGGGATTGTTTTTGGATTTCTCATCGAGCAAACCGCTCTGACGCAATACTACATTCGGCAGGATGATTTTATTGATGGGAGAAAATCCGTGATCGGACACCACCAGCAAAGTTGCTTTGCCGGGAAAATGCTTTTCCAACG
>CALAYC010000230.1 GCA_937894935.1 uncultured Verrucomicrobiota bacterium | reverse complement strand
TTCATCACGGCTGGACGACCGGCCAGAAAACGCCCGAACGCCTCGTCATGCAAAAAATCATGCACGAAGAATGCGAGCGCCTCTCCGATAAAGAGTTTCTCCTGTTGCCCGGTGAAGAACCCAACGTGCATCTCGGCGGTCACTGGATGAGCTTCTTTCCCAAACCCGTTTACTGGGTGCTCAATCGCGGCGCGAATGAACCGTTTGAAGAACAGGTCCCCGGCTACGGCACTGTCTATCGCGTCGGCAGCAGCGCAGATGTGTTGAACCTGATGAAAAAGGAAAACGGTCTGATGTGGACCGCACACGCCCGCATCAAGAGTTCAAAGGATTTTCCCGACAGCTATCGCGAAAAAGATTTTTACCAGAGCGATCACTTCCTCGGCGCCGCATGGAAATCCATGCCCTCCGATTTGTCCCGCTCCACGCTTGGTTGGCGCGTACTCGACTTGCTCGACGACATGAATCAATGGGGGCAGCGCAAACAAATTCTCGGCGAAGTGGACGTGTTCCGCGTCGAACCGGATTACGAACTCTACGCGCACATGAACATCAACTACCTGCGCCTCGACAAAATCCCGCGTTATCAGGATGGCTGGCAGTCGATTCTCGACGGGTTACGCCGCGGTGAGTTCTTTACGACCACCGGTGAAATTCTGATTCCGAAATTCACCGTTGCGAACAAACAAAGCGGCGAAACCATCTCCGCCGCGCAGAACTCCAAAGCGGAACTGGTCGCTGAACTCGAATGGACTTTCCCGTTGGCGTTTGCCGAAGTGGTTTCCGGAGACGGCAAAACCATTCGTCGCCAACGCATTGATCTCATCGACACGGAATCCTTCAGTCAGCGCACGCTCCGTGTTCCGGTGGATTTGAAAGATCAGAAGTGGATTCGCTTCGAGGTGTGGGACATCGCCGCCAACGGCGCTTTCACCCAACCGGTGTGGGTGGAATGAAGATGCAGTGGGCCGTTGCCCGGACGTTTGCCTTGCCCGGCCAAAGCTGCTTTACTCTGCGGGATGAATTTCTTCATTCAACGCAGTGAATTGCGCGACTTCTACGACAAGGTCGCCGCGGAGACGCTTGTCGGACCTGTTTTTTGTCACTAGACTGCCATCATGACAATCGAAGTTCCGGACGAGACTGTGAATGGGTTGAATCTGACCCAGTCGCAAGCTTTGCTCGACTTCGCAGTTGGTCTGTTTACGGAACGCCGGGTTACAGTGGGACGCGCTGCAGCAGTTGCCGGGTTGACGCAACTAGACTTCCAGCGGGAGTTGGCTCGACGCGGGATTCCGCTCCACTACGATGTGGCTGACTTGCAAGCTGATGTCGCCACCTTAGCCGTTTTGCGCGAAAAATGATTGTTGTCAGCGACACGTCGGCCATCACCGCCCTGTTGCAAATCGGTCAAGTGGCGTTGCTCCAAAAGCTCTATCAAATCGTCCTGGTCCCAACCGCAGTCCACAGCGAATTGATAAAATCTCACCCCGTTCTTCCAACTTTTCTGCATGTGAAGGCTGTCAGCAATCGCAGCCAGGTAACTCGACTGGAAGCCGAACTGGATTTAGGTGAAGCCGAAGCCATCGTCCTCGCCAAGGAAACCAGTGCGGATCTTCTGTTAATTGATGAAAAGCTGGGGCGACAGGCGGCGTTGCGGGAGGGGCTGCGTATCACCGGTTTGATGGGCTTGATAATTGAGGCCAAACACCAACGCGCCATTCCTTCAGTTCGCACCATCGTAGCACAACTGGAGAATGAAGCGGGATTTCGTTTATCCGAAGCGGTCAAAAGCGAGGCCTTTCGTTTAGCCGCCGAATAACGCACAATTGGCCGGCATGAACTTTTTCGTCCAACGCAGCGAGTTGCGCGACCTCTACGACAAGGTCGCCGCGGGTGAACGCATTTCTGAAGCCGACGCGCTGCGATTGTTAGAATCCAAGGACCTCAACGCGCTGGGTGCCATCGCCGATCTTGCACGACAAAAGAAAGTCGGCAACCGCGCCAGCTACATCGTCAATCGCTACATCAACTACTCGAACTACTGCATCCTGAGCTGCCAGTTCTGTTCGTTCGCGAGGAAGAAGCGCGACGCGGACGGCTTTGAGTTGAGCATTCCGCAGATGGTTGAGAAGGCGCGCGAGGCGATGAAGCTCGGCATCACGGAATTGCACATCGTTGGCGGACTGCATCCTTCGCTGCCGTTCAGCTACTACACGGACATGCTGAAAGCGTTGCGAGCGCTGAATGACGGTAGCCACCGAGGTAAAGAGGCGGATTCGACGCAAGCTGATCCACCTCCTCACGTCGGTGGTTACGAGAAGACAGCGCGCTTGCATCTCAAATGCTTCACCGCAATTGAAATCCTCCACCTCGCCTGGCTCGCGAAAAAATCCGTCGAACAGACCTTGATTGAATTGAAAGAAGCCGGGCTCGATTCACTCACGGGTGGCGGCGCAGAAATTTTTCGCAAGGAAGTTCGCAGCGCCATCGCCAAGGGCAAAGAATCCGCCGAGGAATATCTCGACGTGCACCGCACCTGGCACAAGCTCGGTGGACGCAGCACCTGCACGATGCTGTTCGGCCACGTCGAATCGCTCGCCGACCGCGTAGATCACTTGCGACAATTACGCGCGTTGCAGGATGAGACCAAAGGCTTCGTCGGCTTCGTGCCGTTGCCGTATATGCCGGAGAACAACAACATCCCGGTGAAGACACCGCCCACGGGTTTCGACGCCTTGCGCACCATCGCGGTGAGCCGCATCTACCTCGACAACTTCGATCACATCACCGCGTATTGGGTGGGCATGGGCATGAAGCTGGCGCAAGTGGCGTTGAGCTACGGCGCGGACGATCTGCACGGGACGATCATCGAGGAACACATTTTCCACATGGCCGGTGCGACATCGCCGCAATTGCAAACCAAAGCGGACATGATCAAAGCCATCCGCGAAGTTGGTCGCACGCCGGTGCAGCGGAATACGTTTTACGAGCCAATCAAGGTTTTAGCTGACAGCTCTCAGCTATCAGCCACTGAAGCTGAACCACCGGCGGAGAAATCAAAATTGTTGGAAGACAATCTGGCGACGGCGTGAAACGGTGCAGAACAGTTTCTGTATTTCTGCGCCGCGTTTTCGCTATTGCTCCTGTTCTCTTGATCTTGTCATTCATCCAAGGCTGCAAAAAGAAGGGTGACGCAATGGCCGATTTAACACCGAATACTGACCACAATTCAGTTGAATCTGTGCCGCTTGATCCCGCGATAACCCGAGAATTATTCCTTCAGTGGCGCTCCCCTCGCTTCGGCACTGCAAACCCGGAGCGAATGAACAATCCGGTCTGGGAGTGGCTGATCAAACATAGGATCAACGCTCATCAGGCGACCCAACGTTTGAAAGGACCGTCAGCGATGGATGCCGGACCGGGTTGGTGTTTTGACCGGTTCGGTCAAAGCACCAATCAGCTTCCTGACGGTCGTATTGTGTTCATCGGTGGAGAGCACGAAGACCATTACGACCCGGACTTCTACATTTACAATGATGTTGTCGTCCAGCATCCCGACGGTCGAGTTGACATCTTCGGCTATCCTCGAGAGGTATTTCCCCCAACCGACTTTCACTCTGCAACGCTCGTCGGTAATCGTATCGTGCTGATCGGCAATCTGGGTTATCCAGAACAACGGCGTGTGGGTGAAACGCCGGTTCTAATCCTTGATCTGGAAACGTCTGCCATTGCAGCAGTGCGAACTTCAGGAACACCGCCGGGGTGGGTTCACGATCACAAAGCGACGCTATCGGAGGATGGCCGCTCGATTTTGATTGAAAGAGGAAAACTGGATCGCGGCAGGAAGGACGGGGCATTGGTGGAGAACATTGACGATTGGAGATTGCATCTCACGGACTGGCGCTGGGAGCGTCTGACTGAGCGGCGGTGGCCGCGTTGGGAAATTCGCCGCCAGGACGGTAAGAGGCATCACCTATTTGATTACCAACAATCTGTTTGGGAAAAGCAGTTTCCTGAGTTTAGCCAGGCGGACACTGAACTCGTAAAAATTAAAAAGCATTTTGAGATTCCTTCCCTGGAAGATGAATTAGGCAAGCCGCCGGATTTGGATTTGTTCGCACAACTCTACAGACCTTCCGTTACGCACGAAATAGTGGCACAAGAAGATGAATACGGTGTCCATCGCATCAAAGTCAGCGGTGTTATCGTTCGTTACGTGGAAGAAATGGAATCTATCCAGATAACGGTAGAAGGCGACCTTCCGGAGAAAACTTTGCAAGCTCTAACCCGCGATCTGCTGGAGAAGTTCTCGCAACTTGAAAATTCTCCCTGCGAGCTGATTCGCCTCTAAAAGGAGCGCGGCTGTGTCGCAGACCAGCCGCAGCAAATGCGCAAAGAGACGCCGCTGAAATTCTCTGACTGCTGAAACCATCCAGCGTACTGCGACTGGTGGTGCTTACGCACAGCCACCAGCACACACTTGCCCAACGAAAAACTGAATTATCAAAACGCCGTGGGCGGATCGTCGAAAGCCACGCCGGGTTTCGTAAACGAGAAGGTCATTTCACCCGGCATGAATTTTTTGTAGGCGGTCACGTGGCCGTCCGCGAACAGAATGTTCACGCGATTCATGTGCGCCGGTGGCACAAACGAAAACAGCGTGTCCTGCGTGTAATTGTCCGGGTCGGCATCTTCCGGTTCGAACGCCCAGTTCGTGTCACCTGATAAAATGTATTGGCTCGCGAGCGTCACGCGATCCAGCTTCAGCGGACCGGCGGCCGCCGTCGTCATCCATACCGCGCGATTACCGAGAAAATAACTGAACGGCGATTTCGAATAGTGCTGGCTGTAATCCGGGCAGCGCAGAACATTCGTGGTCTGATAATAACTGAGCAACGGACGCATCCACGGCAGCGGCGCGGAATTCGTCCAATACACCGTGCCATTCGCCTGCGGCAACCAACCGTTTTCATCGTCGCCGTACATGCGCATCGCGTAGCCCAGTTGCCGCAATTGACTCATGCACTTCGCCGCGTTGGCGCGCTCCTTCGCCTTGCTCAACGCCGGCAACAGCATACTGGCCAGAATCGCAATTATCGCGATGACCACCAGAAGCTCGATTAAAGTGAACCCGGAATTTCGCTGCCTCATTTCCATAAACAACGCATGCAGAGACGCGTCTCTATCGCCAGTATTCACAAAGCACCGCCGGAAAAATTTCGCATGTTCATGTGTGCAACATCCTGATTAATTCAACGTGTGAAACTTTTTTATACCGGACCGGTCATCAATACCGAGATGCTCGTCGTAATGCTGGAGAAACACGGCATCGCCGCGACGCAGAAACTGGTCGATCCCACTGCGTCAGATGAGAGCGACCTGAATCAACCGGCGGAAGTATTCGTGTCGGAAGCTGATTACGATCGCGCGTATCAATTGTTTTACGCCGAACGCGAAGACGAGTTGTAAGATTATTTGCCGCCCGGAAAACCTTGCTG
>CALAYC010000229.1 GCA_937894935.1 uncultured Verrucomicrobiota bacterium | reverse complement strand
CCGCAGCCAGACCGGCGGCAGCAGTCGTGCCGGTCAGGTCGTAGGCCGAGCCGTCAATGCCCGTCATGACGAACGTATTGCCTTCACTGTCCACAACCACGTTGCGATCCGTGCCGTCCAACAGACCGATGCTGTTGAATTGCTTGGTGGCGAGGTCGTTGATGAACGCTGCCTGGGCCGCGAATTCCGTTTCATAGAGCGCGATGTCCGCAGCGGACTTGGTGACGTCCTGGGCGAGCACCGACAGTTCGCTCATCCGATCCAGCGCTTTGGCGATTTTCTTGAGATAACCGTCCTGAGTCTGGCTGAATGAAATCGCATTGCTGACGTTGTTGGTCACTGCGTTGATGCGGTTGATCTGCGCGTCGAAACGCGAGGAAACCGCGAGACCGGCAGCGTCATCTTCAGGTGAAACGATTTTCAAACCGGACGACAAACGCGCGAGCGATTTATTGAGGGACTTAGTGGATTCCGACAGCAAACGGGCACCCGTTTGCGCAGCGAGGTTAGTATTGATGATCATAACTCTATTCCGTGAGTCGCCTCTTCATCAGAGGCCTTTGTTGTTGCACAGCATCCTTGCCGTGGATGAACCTTGGTCCGGGCGTTCACCGTTTTCCCTGCAGATTCTTTCTGGCGACCTGCGGCCTTGTCATTTACGACACTGAACTCATCGGAAGGTCCGGAAGAAGCTTTAGCGGCGATTCAAGAAATTTTTTGGTAGCCGCTGCGTTGGTTCAAAAAAATTAAAAATCGGAAGCGGCAGATCTGGAGCCACCTCGTTTTATGCAGCGTTGGTGCGGGCTGATATCGATCTTTCCTTGGAGCTTGAGTGTTAAAACTTGACTCTTTTCCCTTACACCTCAAATCCCTGCTCACGAAAGCGCTGTAACTTGTAAAGCAGCGCGCGCCGGCTGATTCCGAGCGCTTTCGCAGTTTCCGTACGATTGTCGTTATGTTCCCGCAACGCCTGAAAAATCGCCTGCCGTTCGATTTCCTCGAGCCGTTGCGCATCGGATACGGCCACTGCCGGAGCTGCTTGTTCCACCGCCGACCGCACGCGCGCCGGTAAATGTTCCGGCAAAATCATTTCTCCGCGCGACAACAACGCCGCGCGTTCCATCGCATTGCGCAACTCGCGGACGTTTCCCGGCCACGAATACCGCGGTAGTCCCTCCGTCACCGCGGATGAAAACCGCGCTTTGCCCTGCGTAAACTCTGCAATGAAATGCGCCGCCAACGGTAAAATATCCTCAGGCCGTTCGCGCAAAGGCGGAATGTTCAACTCCACTACGTTCAGGCGATAAAACAGATCTTCGCGGAACGTGCCGGCTTTAACTTTGTCTTCGAGATTCTTGTTCGTCGCGGCAAGGATGCGCGCATTCGTATGCAATTCACGATTCGAGCCGACGCGATTGAAACATCCGTTCTGCGTCACCCGCAGCAATTTGGCCTGCAGCGGCGCGGACATGTCACCGATTTCATCGAGAAAAATCGTGCCGCCGTTGGCTTCTTCAAATCGCCCGATGCGTTGTGCGACCGCGCTGGTGAACGCGCCTTTCTCGTGTCCGAATAATTCCGTCTCCAACAGATTTTCCGGAATCGCCGCGCAGTTCACTTTCACCAATGGCCCCTTCGCGCGCGTGCTCCAGGCGTGAATCACGTCCGCCAACACTTCTTTTCCCACGCCACTTTCCCCGGTGATCAACACGCGACTGTCCGACGGCGCAATCAACGCCGCATCATGAAACACCGCTTGCATGAGCGGGCTGTGCGCAACGACATTCTTCGGCAACTCCAGACCCGGTTCCGCTTTGACGGCTTCCGGTTTGGCGAGCCCGGTCGCCCGCTGAATCGTCGCCAGCAACTCATCGAGATCAATCGGCTTGGCGAGATAATTCACTGCGCCATCGCGCATCGCATCGACCGCATCGCGGATATCCGTGTACGCCGTGACCAACAACACCGGCAACGTGGCGTTCATTTCGCGCGCGCGCCGCAGCGTTTCCAGTCCGGAAATGCCGGGCATGCGCACATCGGAAATCATCAGATGAAACTCTGCCTGGCGCAGCGTTTCCAACGCGCGTTCACCGGAATCCACCGTCACGGTGTCAAAACCCTGCGACTGGAGAAAAGAATTCAGCAAACTGCGCTGCCCCGCGTCGTCATCCACAATCAGGATGCGCGGCGACCGGGAAACTTTGCGCGTATCAGAAGGCACGCTGGTACTCTAACAACCGGGCTGCATTGCTATCAAGCGAGGGTTCGGCGCACCGATTGAAACAAATTCAAGGGCGCCCCCAATGAATCCGTCAGGCGATTCGCGTTTTGCCAAATCCGAGCGGTCATGTTACCTACTTCTAAGTGAAACCTTGGGCCTTCTGTCGTGCTCGCTCCGTTGTTCCCGGAGCCAATCGTGGTTTCACTTTGATCGAACTTCTCGTCGTCATTGCCATCATCGCCATCCTCGCCGCGCTGCTGTTGCCAGCGCTGAACAAGGCCAAAGCGAAAGCGTATCAGGCGCAATGTGTAAGCAATCAGCGACAGCTCGCCCTCGCGTTTCAGATTTATGCGGATGACAACGCCGGCACATTCGTCGCCAACGGGCAGATCAACACTGCGACACCGGACACAAAGCTCTGGGTCATCGGCGGGCAGCATTACATGCCGAGCTATTTCACCAATGTGAATTATCTGCTGAATCCCGAATACGCGTTGTTTGCCGATTATCTGCGCAGTGTGGGGGTTTACAAATGCCCTGCGGATCGTAATGAACCGGCCTGGCTTGGTGTGACGCATCGCAAGATCCGGAGTTATGCGCTGAACTGCTTTTTCAATTGGCAAACGCCGGAAGGCAGCGAGTTTTCCAACAATCGCGTCACCTTTCGGAAGCAGGCGGATCTCGCTCGCTACGATGCGAGTCAATATTTCACCTTCGTCGATGGCGCACCGCTGAATGTCTGCCAGCCGGCCTTTCTCCTTTACGGCAGCACATGGTTTTATCATCGCCCGAGCGCTGAACATAATAACGGCGGCACGCTTGCTTTCGCCGACGGCCACGTCGAAGCCAAACGTTGGCGCGATGCCGAAACAATTCGTCTCGCCAAGAGCGGTGGCACGGCCGGCGACGGCGGTCATTTTGATTCTGTGTCTCCTAACAACGCGGACCATCAATGGCTCAAAGAGCACGCCAGCCCGCTGTCGCCCGTGCCGTAACATCGCGACACCTCGCTTCAACCGCCGCAACGCAGCACTCTTATCGTTTTGAAAAAATTTTCGATTGAATCAGTTAGAAACCGCATGAAACCATCTTCACTGCCAATCGCCCTCACCATTGCCGGCTCGGACAGCGGTGGTGGTGCGGGCATTCAGGCAGATTTAAAAACCTTCACCGCGCTCGGCTGCCACGGCACGACTGCCATTACCTGTATCACGGCTCAGAATCCGAAAGCAGTAATCGGCATTCAGCCGATTCGCGCTGATATGGTCCGGCGGCAAATTGAAGCCGTGTTCGCGGCGTTGCCCCCGCGCGCCGTGAAAACCGGCATGTTGTTCTCAACCGAAATCATCAACGCGGTCGCAGATTGCTTTGAGAAGAACCCGCGTCCACCATTGATTGTCGATCCCGTCATGGTCGCAACGAGCGGCGCAGTGTTGTTAAAACCCACCGCGATTCGCGCATTGAAAGAAAGACTGTTTCCCCTCGCGACGTTAATCACGCCCAACCTCGACGAAACCCGGCTTTTACTCCGCCGTCCGCTTCGCACATTGGAAGATTTGTTGGACGCCGCGGGTGATTTACACGATCGCTTCGGCTGCGCCGTGTTGGTCAAAGGCGGTCATCTGACTCTCGGTCGCGAAGCAGTGGATGTTTTGTTCGATGGCAAAAAGTTTACTGTGTTGAAAGCCCGCCGGGTAACTGGTGTTTCGACGCACGGCACCGGTTGCACTTATTCCGCAGCCATCGCCGCGAATCTGGCGCGCAAAGAAATACTTCTCCCGGCTATCATCAAAGCCAAGGAATTCATCACTCGCGCTATCGCGCTAAGTTATCGCGCCGGCAAACATCCGTCGCTGAATCAGCAGCACGCCAAGCGCATCAGGTAAGCCAGCTTTGCAATTGCGCGCGCAAAAGCTGTCGCGCCCGATATAGTCGCGACTCAACCGCTTTGGGCGTCACCTCAAGAATCGCCGCAGCTTCTGCCATGCTGCGTTCTTCCCATTCGCAAAGCACGAAGGCGAGACGCATATCTTCGGGCAACGCCTGCACAGCAGCGCGCACAGCGGCAATACGCTCCTCGCTAAGAACATGTTCTTTGGGTGTTGGCGCATTGGCTTGCAACCGGCCAACTAACGATTGTTCGCCCGCTTCGCCTTCGGCATCGAGCGAAACATTCGGATGACGCGTGCGCCAGCGAATCTGATTACGCGCGAGGTTGGCAGCGATAGTAAAGAGCCACGGCGAAAATTTTTTGTTCGGGTCAAAATTCCGGCGCGCCTGGAAAACCCGCACAAACGTTTCCTGCGCCAGATCGTTTGCGTCGTCTTCGTTATTCAACAACCGGCACAAAAAACGAACTACCGCTGGCGCATGGCGCTCCATCAAATCGTTGAGCGCCGCGTCGTGCCCGTTCGCGAGCCGAATCATGTCAGCCCGATCCTGCGCATCCGCATCAGTGGTGGTGAGGTTCATGGGCCGGCGTTCGCGACATGGATTGTTCGATCTGTTCGTGAAAACCGAGCGCGAGCCGTTGCATCTCGGCGAGGTAACGTCGTCCCTGTTCCGGCGGCATCGCCTGGCTGACTTCGTAAAAGTGTTGCAGCATCCGGCTCTGACAATGCGCGCGCAACACTCCGAGTTCACGCAATTTCAGCTCAACATCCTCCGTCAGATTCGTCGCCTCCGCCAAAGCCGTTTCCAGTTCCAGCTTTTTAGCCGCAATCTGCTGACACATTTCCTGGCAACCGGGCAGGTAGCCCTCGTGCAATTCCCGCACACGCGCCAGTTCCGCATCGCTCAGGCGAAATTCCTGCCGCAACCACTCCAGCTCATCCATGCTCGCCGCCATCTGCCGCGCGCTCCAACGTTGCGATACCCAATAAGAACCCGCCAACAGCGAGCCTCCGACAATCAACGCGAGCAAAACAATGTTCAGCGAACGCGCCTTCATTTCAGTGAAAAGCATTGGGGGCAACCGCGGAAACGTAACGGGCTTGAGCTTCACTGCGCGCGAGTTGTTCGCCGCGACTCCATCCCAATCCTGCGCCCGCCAGCACCAACGTTGCAGCCAACGCAAAGGCCAGTTGTGGTCGCAGCACCCACGTCGCCAGCCGATCCAACCAGGTGTCACTCACGGCAACCGATTCTTCCGTGTGCTCAATGCGTCGCCAGACATTTTCCTGAAAACGTGGCGGCAACTCCGGTGACGGACGCGCTTCGCGCAACAACGCGCTCAGTTTCGTTTCATCCAATGGCTCTTGCATAAACTTCAACTCCAGCAGGCCAATGTAAATCAGGCCTCACACTTGAATTACACCGCACAACGGCGAATCCCGCGAAAATAATTTTCCCGATTTTTGCGAGATTTCGGTGACCACTAAGTAAGCCATTCAGCAATGACAACCGCGCCCATTTCGGCAGCCACTGAACCATCACGAGCGAACCGCATGGCTTTCTCTTTCGTCGTTCTTATCGGCCTCGAAACTTTCTTTGAAAATTTTTGCGGGAAAACGAGGGTGTCGGGGTAAGCTATTCAGGACGCCGTTTAATTGTCCTTCAAATACATTGCTTATGAAAATGATCCGCTGGTTCAAATGGTCGCGGTTAGCTCTCGCGTTAACACTGGTCGCTGGATTCGCCACCGCTGGATTCGCCGAAGAAAAGAAAGCCGCCGTGAAACCGTATCCGCTTGATACGTGTATCGTGTCGGATGAAAAACTCGGTGCTGATCCCGCGATGAAAACCTTCGTCTTCACGCATGAAGGTCAGGAAATCAAACTCTGTTGCAAATCCTGCCAGAAGAATTTTCTCAAAGCTCCGGCGAAGTATCTCAAGAAGCTGGAGACCGCGAATAAGCCAGACAAAAAATGAAACACGAAAGGCAAGCGACGATTTGCAGCCGTGCGCCCGAAAGACGATAAAGAACCATGAAACGGGCAGCCTCCGTCATTCTCGGCCTGACAGTGATCTGGCTTCAAATGACGGTGTCTGCCCATACGCTTTTAAATGGGCGCGCGGCGCCGCCACCACCCGATTGCAGTTGTTGCGTTGAAACTGACGTAAGCTGCTGCTGCGTCGCGCCCTCATCTTCCACCCCGAATCCCGTCCCGATCATCCCTCAGCCCGTAAGTTCTTCGATTGATCTTACGCTTTTGCTGATTCAACGCGTCGCGTGGCTTTTACCGGAAACTTCGCCGGCGATTGTTTCCACCGATGTTCCGATTGATTCCGCCCTCGCAGTGCCGCTTTTTACGCGACATTGCGCCCTTCTAATCTGATTCTCTGCCGTCCCGCCCGTAGTGTGTACTGACGGAGGCATAATCCGTCATCCTGTCGTACTGTGTCCGAGAATTTTTCGCCGCATGAAAACTGAATTTATTTGCAGCCTGATTCTGATTATCACCAGCACCGTTGGAGAAACGTTGGCTTCTTCAGAAACCAATTCGCTTGGCCAATCGGCGCCACCGATATCATCCGAAGCGTTACAACTCACACCGGAGTTGCTCACGCAATTCGCCGACGAAATGGCGGCGAGTCATCCCGCGCTGCTTGCGGCGCGCGCTCGCACCAACGCCGCCGAGGCTAATGTTCGTTCCATTCGCACGTGGGACGATCCCATGATTCGCGTCGGGGGAATGGCCGCCGATCGGATGATGCGCATGGATGACGGCGATTTGTTTTATGGCATCGAACAAAAACTACCGTTGTTCGGCAAACCGGCTGCGATGCGTCGCATGGCCGGCGCGGAACTGGCTGTTGAAGTTGCGCGCGAAGAGGCGCGCTTTCAACTGCTCCGCCGCGATCTCAGTAAAGCGTTGGTTCGGGCCGCCGGTGCTGATGAAGCTTTGGCCATCGCGCGCGAAGATCTGGAATGGCTGAATCTCACCGCCACGGCAGTGGAAGAAAGTTATCGCGCCGGCAACGCGCGCTTGATGGATCTGCTCACGATTCAAAACGAACGCAGCAAGCGGATAGAACAACTCGTGACCGATAAGGAGAATCGCAATCAGGCCGTTCTGGTCGTAAACCGATTTCTCAATCGCCCGCTGACGAATGCCTGGCCGCCATTGCGTTTGCCTCCCGTCGCGGAAGAAATTGCGTTTCATCCGCGCCTCGTGAGTTTCGCCCTCGCGCAAGCGCCGGAACTGAAAATTATGCGCGAAGAACTTCAGATGGCCGCCGCCGCCGTGACCGTTGCGCGCAAAGAACGTTGGCCGGAAGTCAGCATCGGGTTCGAGAATCGCACCTACACACGCGATCATGATTTGCGTTCCACCGAAGTGATGCTCGGTTTCA
The DNA here is from genome assembly GCA_937894935.1 of uncultured Verrucomicrobiota bacterium. Classification (GTDB taxonomy): domain Bacteria; phylum Verrucomicrobiota; class Verrucomicrobiia; order Limisphaerales; family JADLHS01; genus JADLHS01. The sequence continues at coordinate 27,289 of CALAYC010000229.1, read as the reverse complement.
GCATTCCGTTGGGCAATCACTCGAAATACCGCGCCGCGATTCAACGCGAAACGGCAAAGCAACGCGCAGTTGAATGGGAAACGCGTCACGCAGAACAGGCCGTGCGCGAAGAGGTGTACGGCTTGATTGTCAAAATTGCCGCCGCGCGCCGCGAAGCGTTGCTTTATCGCGACCAGATCATTCCACGCAACGAACAGGCGCTGGCCAGTGCGCGCGCGATGTTCGAATCCGGCGGACCGCTGCGAGACGTGCTGGAGGCGCGTCGCATGTGGTTCGAAGGAAAATTGATGTACGTCCGCGCCGTCACCGAACAATACGACATGTTGACCGAACTGATTTTGTGCTGCGGTCTCGGCGATCTGGAATCGCTGCAAATGATTTCTTCGCTCTCGCAACCGGAAAACCCGTAATCATCATGAACCAAAAACGATTTCTCTTTCGCGCAGTCGGATCAATCACCGTAACGCTGCTTGCGTCCGCGCTACTCACCGGCTGCAACAATTCCGATGCGCCAAAATCCGAACGCAAAGTGCTTTATTACCAAAGCGCCATGCATCCGTGGATCAAGTCGGATCAGCCCGGACGTTGCACCATTTGCGGGATGCAACTCACGCCCGTTTACGAAGGCGAAGCCGGTTTCGATGTCGCCGGCGATGTCATCACGTTATCGGAAACTTCCGTGCGCGTGCTCAACGTGGAGACCGCCGAAGTCAAAACTCAGGCGTTAACAAAGACACTCAGCGTCGCAGGCCGCATCGAGCAGGACGAAACCAAACGCCGCGTGCTTTCCGCTTACACGGGCGGTCGCATCGAAAAGTTGTATGTCAATTTTGTCGGCGCCGAAGTGAAGGCCGGCGAACCATTGGCCGAACTTTACAGCCCGATGCTGTTGCAGGCGGAACGCGAATATCGCGCGGTCGCAAACGCGGCCAATGCGGAGTTGCGGAACTCGATTGCGTCACGCTTGCTGCAAATGGGGCTTACTCCGGAACAGATTGAAGCGTTACCGCAAAAACCCGCAGACGCTTTGACGTCACAAATTCTCGCACCCGTCAGCGGCATCGTGACGGAACGCAACGTCGCCGCCGGCCAATACGTAGCCGAGGGTGAGAAACTTTTTGAAATCGCGGACTTCGCGACGATGTGGTTTCAGTTTTCGGTTTATGAATCCGATTTGCCCTGGTTGCACCTCGGCCTGAAAGTAACCGTAAGCACTCCAACTCGACCCGGCGAAACGGTCACCGGCGAAATCAAATTCATCGATCCCAATTTCAATGAAGCAACGCGTTCCACGCGAGTTCGGGTAGAATTGGAAAATCCGGTAAAGAACGGTCAACGGCTTTTCGCGCATCGCGTGTACGCAGACGGCATCGTGCATCTCGCCGCGCCGGAAGTTCTCGCTGTGCCGCGTAGCGCTGTGATTCAAACCGGTCCGCAAGCCGTGGTGTTCGTGGATCAGGACGGGGGAGGTTACGCCCGACGCGTTTTGGAATTGGGACGACGCGGCGACACCTTCGTCGAAGCGCTCTCCGGCGTCAGCGCCGGCGAACGCGTGGTGGTGAATGGCAATCTACTGCTCGATGGCCAGGCGGAGATGAACCGCGCTTATGCCACACACGCCCCGACGATTGAAACCACCAATCAAACTTCCGCTTTTCCTTCGCTCACAAGCGAACAACAACGCGCTACCAAAGACTTCCTCGTCCTGATGGATTCGCTCACCGGAGCGTTGGCAGCGGACGATGTGAAAACGTTTAACGCGCAATCCAAAAAACTGCATGCGGCGACCGCGTCTTTGCTGGCCGCATTTGACAATACAAGTGCGTGGCAGGCGTTGCTGAAGCCGATTGAAACGGTCGGACACTTGCATGGCTTTGAAAATCTGACCGAGGCGCGCAAACAGTTTCATCCGCTCAGCGAAGCGACGGTGGCGCTCGTGCAGGCATTACGTCGCGCTGACGATGCGTTCGCGAACGTGAAAGTGTTTCGCTGCCCGATGACGAAGAATGCATTTCCAGGCGCGCCGAATCGCGCGGATTGGATTCAGTTGAACGCCGAAGTGCGTAATCCGTATTACGGCGCCGAGATGCTGGACTGTGGTTCGGAGGTGAAGCCGTGAAAGCACCAAACTCCAACATCCCAGCACCTCTCGCTCGGAGGTTTGATTCTCGAAATTTCTCTGGAGTTCGGCTCTTGGCATTTGGAGGTCCTCTATGATTCAACGTCTCATCGAGTGGAGTCTGATAAATCGTTTTCTCGTGCTGTGCGGCACGTTGTTAATCATCGCGCTGGGGGTCCGCGCGGTGTTCAAAACGCCCGTCGATGCCATTCCTGATCTCACGGAAAATCAGGTGCTCGTTTATGCGGATTGGATGGGGCGCAGTCCACAGGAAGTTGAAGATCAGGTCACCTTTCCGCTCACGACCGGACTTCAGGGTCTTGCCGGCGTGAAAGATGTGCGCGCGACGTCCATGTTCGGGTTTTCGCTGCTCACGATCATTTTTGAAGATGACGTTGATCCGTATTTCGCGCGAACGCGAGTGTTGGAACGGTTGAACTTTCTCGAAGGCTCAATGCCCGAAGGCGTAAAGCCGCAACTCGGTCCCGATGCCACCGGCCTGGGCTGGATTTATCAATATTACCTGCACGTTGATCCGGCCAAAGCACCGGCGGGTGGTTACGACCTCGGCAAACTGCGGGCGATTCAGGATTGGCACGTGCGTTATCAACTCGCGAGTGTGCCCGGCGTCGCAGAAGTCGCCAGCATCGGCGGTTTCGTGAAGCAATATCAAATCGAAATCAGTTCCGCGAAAATGCGCGCTGCCAACGTCTCGCTCGGCGACGTGATGGCCGCGGTGCAAAACGCGAATCTCAACGTCGGCGGCAAAGTCATCGAAGAAAACGGGGCGGAGTTTGTGCTGCGCGGCATCGGTCTGGTTACCAGCGTTGAAGATCTGGAACTCGTCGCGGTGAAAGCGGTGGACGGTACGCCGGTTTATCTCAAAGACATCGCGACGATTCAGATTGGCGGCGATTTCCGGCGCGGCGCACTGGATATAAACGGCGTTGAAGCCGTCGGCGGCACCGTGGTGATGCGCACCGGCGAAAACGCCAAGGCCGTCATCGAACGCGTGAAGAAACGCATCGCTGAAATCGCACCGAGTCTGCCGCCCGGTATTTCCATTCGCGCATTTTACGATCGCAGCACATTGATTGACCGCACGATCGACACGCTGAAACACGCGCTCGTTGAGGAAATCCTTCTCGTGACCCTCGCGCACATCATCTTCCTCTGGCACTTCCGCAGTATTCTGATCGTCACGCTGCCTTTGCCGATTTCGATTCTGATTTCGTTCCTGCTGATGCAGAAGTTCGGCATCACGAGCAACATTATGTCGCTCACCGGCATTGCGATCGCCATCGGCGTGTTGGTGGACGCGGCGATTGTCGTGACGGAGAATGTCATCCGGCATTGCGAAAGGGCAGAGGAGGAGAAAAGGCGAACGGGAGAAGGAGCGGGCGACAACAAAACCAAATCATTTCGCCTGACACCTGCAGAAACCTGGCAAGTCACGCTCACTGCCTGCAAACAGGTCGGTCGCCCGATTTTCTTTGCGATGGCGATCATCATTCTCGCGTTCGTGCCGGTATTCGCACTGACGGGTCAGGAAGGGAAAATGTTTCATCCGCTCGCCTGGACTAAGACGTTTGCGATGGTGGGTTCAACCTTACTCGGCGTCACCCTCGTCCCGGTCTTATGCAGCCTGCTTGTGCGCGGACCGTTTCATTCGGAAGATCGCAATCTCGTGATGCGCGCACTGCTGAAAGTTTACGACCCGGTGTTGAACTGGTCGTTGCGGCATCGCAAATCCGTTATCGGCATCGCCGCAGCGCTGCTCGCTTTTGCGCTGGTAGTGGCGTTCGGTCTGCCGCGCGAGTGGGTGACAAATCTGCGCGCGAGCGGTTGGCATCGCACTGCCAATCTGGTGCAGGGATTCGGTCGGGAATTCATGCCGCCACTCAACGAAGGCAGCCTGTTGTTCATGCCGGTGCTATTGCCTTCAACGGGTTTAACGGAAATCCAACGTATCATGGCGTGGCAGGATCAGGTGATGGCCGGCGTGCCGGAGATTGAAACTGTCGCTGGCAAACTGGGGCGCTTCGAAACGCCCACCGATCCGGCCCCGACCGAAATGCTGGAAACCACCATCACGCTCAAACCGGAATACCTCAGCACCAATCGCACGGTGCTCGGCTTTATCAAAATTCCGCGCGTCGTTCGTAACCCTGCCTGGCGCGAGGGCATGACCATCGAAAAACTGGTCGCGGAGCTGACGGAGAAAATGAAGTTGGTACCCGGTTATGTACCGGCGTATTTGCAACCGATTGAAGGCCGCATTCTCATGCTCTACACCGGCATTCGCGCGCAGGTGGGAGTAAAGATTTATGGCGACAATCTCGAAGCCATTCAGCGCAAAGCGCTCGAAGTTGAAGGAGTGATTCGTGAGATTCCCGGGGCGACCGGAGTTTCGCCATCGCGCATCCAGGGCAAACCGTACCTGAACGTCAAAGTCGATCGCCGCGCCATGGCTCGTTACGGACTTAGCGCACGCGATGTCCTCGACGCCGTGGAAGTCGGCCTCGGCGGCAAGAATGTCAGCGTGACGATTGAAGGTCGCGAACGCTATCCGATTCAGGTGCGACTCGAACGCGGTGAGCGCGATGACATTGAAAAGATCGGTCGGATTCTGATCGCAACGCGCGGTGCAATGAGCGGATCGGTGACTGAATCTGCTACAACTCCGGGAAGCGGCGCAATGGGCGGAATGGGCGGCGGTGCGAGCAGCAGTCAGAACGAGGCTGCAACTGAAACTGAACGCGCTTATATCCCGTTGGCAATGGTAGCTACCATCACCCGAGAAATTGGCGCTAATGAAATCGCCAGCGAGAACGGTCGGCTACGCGCGTATGTACAGGCGAACGTGCAGGACCGCGATCTGGGCGGTTTTGTGAATGACATTGAAGCGGCATTGCACGAGATGGATTGGGGTAACATGACGTGGTCGCTGACCGGCGAATATGAAAATCAACGGCGCTTTACTCGCACCATGCAATGGGTGTTCCCGGCGGTGTTGCTGATAATCTTCATGTTGCTGTACATGGTTTATCACAGTGCAGCCGAAGCAGCGCATGTGTTGTTGGCGGTGCCATTCGCGTTAAGTGGCGGCGTGTTTTTACAAAAATTACTTGGTTACAACTTCAATGGCGCGGTCTGGGTGGGATACATCGCGCTCTTCGGCACTGCGGTGCAAACCGGCGTTGTAATGGTGGTTTATCTCGAAGAAATGCTGAAGAAGCGTCAGGCCGAACGCGGCGCGGCGTTCAACGGTGCGGACCTCATTCAAGCAGTGAAAGACGGCGCGCGCTTGCGATTGCGTCCGAAGCTGATGACGGTTGGAACGGTCATCGCGAGTTTGTTGCCGATCATGTGGAGTCAACGCCAGGGCGCGGAAATCATGAAACCGCTGGCCACGCCGGTGATTGGCGGCATGATCAGCAGCCTGATTCATATTCTGATCGTGACCCCGGTGATTTTTGCGTGGCTGCGCGAACGGGAGTTGAAACACAAACAACTTCTGCCGCGCGATTGAGGAAAATCACTGCCTCGATTTGCATTCCCGGGCTTGCCAATCGGCGGGCGCTCGTTAGTACTGGCCGAAGCGATGAGTTCAAAAACCACCGAGTCGGTCCAAACGCCCGGACGAACGTTGTCCTGGTTGATTGGGGGCGTGGCCCTGCTGTTCTATTGGAGCACGTTATGTCAATGGCTGTCCCTGTACAGCCTGTCGAACATAGCGAGCGTCGCGGACTGGACCGGTAAACCGGAACTCGTTCGCCCGCTGACCTTGTTAGTGTTCGGACCGCTGCGCGTGTTGCCGGATACGTGGTTGCCGCTGACGGCGAACATCGTGACCGCAACGATTGCCGCGCTGGTGCTGATGCAATTGACGCGCTCGGTCAGCATTTTGCGCGTTGACCTCGTGTCGGCCGATCCGATGCGCAAAAAAGTTTCAGGCGCGTCAATACTGACGGGAAAGTGGTCGTGGTTGCCGCCGGTCGTCGCGGCGATGGCTTTGGGTTGGCAACTCGGCTTTTGGCAACACGCGTCTTCAGCCAGCGGTGAAATGCTCAGCCTGCTGTGTTTTGCGTTTGCTTTCCGGGGCGTGTTTGAATTCCGCGTTCAATCCGACGAAAAATGGCTTTATCGCGCCGCTTTCGTCTTTGCGCTCGGCATTACGGACAATTGGCTGATGCTCGGTTATCTGCCGTTGTTCGTCGCAGCGGTTATCTGGGTTAAAGGGCTTACTCCCTTTCTGAGCTGGCGATTTTTCTGGCGGATGTGTGCATGGGGATTGGCCGGGCTGGCGCTTTATGGATTGAGTCCGCTGGTGTTGTATTTCTCCGAGCCGGAAACGACGGAATTCCTGGCCACACTCAAAAACTATGTCGCCGCACAGAAGTTTTTTTTGAAGGTGCTGTTGAAGAGTTCGGCGTTCCGGCTGTTGGTGATTACCGGAATTCTGCCGTTTCTTTTACTGGCAGTGCGCTGGCGCTCGCATTCGGCGCAACTCGCCGACGATACGCATCTCGGTCTGTTTTTCACGAAAGCCAGCGGCCATTTCATTCACGCGATGTTTCTACTGACCGCGCTATGGATTGCACTCAACCCCACGTTTATTCCATCGCTACGTGAGGTGAATTCAGCCTTATTGCCTTACGCTTATTCATGGGCATTGGTCGCCGGATACTGCGTTGCTTACCTGCTGGTGTTCGGTTTGCCGCGTCCGCGCAAGTCTCGCGCGAAATGGCCGGCTGTTGTAGCGATGAGTCTCAGCGTCGCGCTCGCGGGAACGTTGTTGTGGAAAAATTTTCCGGAAGTTCGCCTCAGCAACAGTCGGATGTTGGAGGAATATGCGACCCATTTGCGCGAATCGTTGCCCGCGGGTGCGGTCACAGCGCTGAGCGATGAAACGCTGCCGCTCATTTTGCTGCGAGCCAGCGGGAAGATGGATCGCGATGCGACGACACCAATGTTGGTGGACGCGCGGTTGTTGGGCGGCGTGGCATATCACGAAAAGATGCACCGCCAATACGGCGATCGCTGGCCGGATTGGCCGCTCACGAACAACACTCCACAAATCGCGCCAGCCATGCAGGCCGCGGTCATTTCACAAATCGCCAGCAACGAAACGGTGGTTTATCTACATCCGAGTTCCGGCCTGTTTTTCGAACGCTTCACCGCTGTGCCGCAGGGCTGGATTTTCCGCCTGACACCTCGGGACAAAATGCGAGTCGCCGACCCGACGACCGCTCTACAAGAGAGCAACGAGCGTTGGCAGAGTGATTGGCATGCGACGCTGGCGCATCGAGCGCGTCAGTTTGAAGCGAGCCGCACACGCGTTACCCGATGGACCAGTCCGGAATGGAAATTTTTAAAACTGTCAGCGCGCTTGAATGAAACTGTCGTGGCGTTGTCCGGGCCGTTGAGCAAAACGCTGAACACCTGGGGAGTGAAGTTGCAACAAAGTGGCGTTTCTTCTGATGCCGCGGAATGGTTCGAACGCGCTTTGGAGTTTGATCCGGATAATCTCGCCGCGCATTTGAATCGCGAAGCCGCCCGACGTCGCGCAGTCGGCGACACCAACATCCTGACCATGCAATGGGCGCGGGCGACAATCCCCTCGGTCGTTTCCAAATATGCGACCTGGACCGATGTCATCCATCGCAACGGCCCGGTGGACGAAGCAGCTTTCCTCCTGCTAAGCGGGCGACTCTATTTCGCCACGTCCCATCCGTGGCAGGCGCACGATTGCTTTGCGCGCAGCCGGGAACTGCAACCGGATTGGCTCGCGCCGAAACTCTGGCAGGCGCAGAGTTTGAATCTGGCCGGTGATTATGTAACGGCCGCCGCATTGACCGAACAGGTGTTGGCCACCGAAACCAATCCTCCCGCAACCATGCTGGGGCAGATATTGGAATCCCGAACCGTTGCGTTGTTGGGGCTGGGCCAAATGAACGAAGCGATCGAATTTATCAACTCATTCGCAACGCCCCATCAAGCGACCGACCAGGTTGTCGTAACGGCGGCGGAATTATGCCAGATGATGGGAAATCTTCCGGAGGAACTCAAATGGCGCGAGATGCTGGCACAGCGCGATCCGAAACGGGTTGATTGGCTGGTCAAAAAGGGAAGCGCGGAAGTGCGCGCGAAACAGAACGAAGCCGCCATCGCGACCCTGACGAGCGCGCTCAGCGTCGCGCCGACTAATGCGTTGGCGCGACATTTTCGCGGGATCGCCGCTTTGCGCATGGGACAACTCGACTTGGCTCAGCGTGATTTTGAAACGCTGCTGGCGCAGCCGAATCACAAGCAGGATGCGCTTTTTGGCCTGGGCAGCATCGCGTGGCGGCAAGGAGACACCAACACCATGGTGGATTATTACCAACGATTCTTGACCAATAATTTCGTTCCGGACCGGCAGTATCAAATCGTGACGAACCGTCTGAAGGGATTGCTGGATGAATAACGACGCGGCCGCCAAATGCGCAACATTGCGGTCGGGCTGCGTCGTGTGGTTGACCGGCTTGAGCGGCTCGGGGAAAACCACGATTGCACGCGCATTGGAAACAGAACTGAGTCACGCTGGTCACGCCGCTTGCGTGCTGGATGGCGATTGTTTGCGACGCGGTTTGTGTTCGGACCTCGGATACTCGCCGGCTGATCGACAGGAAAACATCCGGCGTGTGGGCGAAGTCGCACGCCTGTTTGCGGATACCGGATTGATTTGCATCGTGGCGCTGATTTCACCGTACCGACGCGATCGCGCTCGGGCTCGCACCGCTGCGCCAGCCGGAAAGTTTATCGAGGTGTACGTCAACGCGCCGTTGGAAGTCTGCGAGCGTCGTGATCCCAAAGGACTTTACGCCCGCGCGCGGGCGGGCGCATTGCCGGAGTTTACCGGAATCTCCGCGCCCTATGAGCCGCCGGAAGCCGCGGAAGTCGTTTTGCACACAGACCAAGAGGACGTTCAGACCTGCGTCGCGACGCTCTTTGCGCGCGTAAAAAGCTTGCTGACGAGCGCATCCTGAAAGGGAGCAATTTCTCAGACCTGTGAGGATTTGGCTGGGCGAAGGGATGATTCTACACTTGCCAATTTCGTGTGTTCCCGGCATCGTCCCACCCTGCAAGGGCGCGCGGTTAGCTCAGTGGTAGAGCACTACCTTGACACGGTAGGGGTCACAGGTTCGAACCCTGTATCGCGCACCATTTTTTCTTCAGTGCAGAATCTTTCGCACGACGTCATCCAAGCGCTCCAGTTGATCTTTAGATACCCAGGCGGTCACACCTTTTGCCAACGCGTCCGATTGAAGTTTGGGATGTTGGTTTCCTGAACAGAAGATGAAGGGAACTTCCGGACAGCGTTCCTGCGCCAATGCCAGCGCGGCAAATCCATCGAACCGCGGCAGAGCAGAATCGGAGATGATGACGTCAGGCGCGGCGCGTTCCAACTCCGCCAGAAATTCAGTCCGCGAATCCACTACAACAACGTTGCAACGCAGACTGCGTTTGAGTTGCAACTCTATCAACTCCGCATCGAACGGGCTGTCATCAATGAGGATGATGCGGAGTTCCTCTTTATCGAACGTCTCACCCGCCATGATGCGGCGCAGTAAAAAATGGAACAACCGCACGGTCAATTCAGACGATTCCCGAGAAACTCATGGACGACAATCTACATTGGTGAATCAGACGCGGAGCGCGCGAAATCGAGCGCGCGAAAAGAAAAAACGCCGCTCCCGTTCAGGAGCGGCGTTGCAAATAGGAACGCTGCTGGATCTGCAGCCGTTTGATTATTTTTTTCGGCGCGCCAGCAAGGCCAGACCGCCAAGACCGATAAGTGCCAGACTGGAGGGTTCGGGAATCAGGGTGACCGTCACATTGTCAATCAGAGTGAAATCCAATTGCTCGAACAAGTTGGCCGGGGTGCCCGCGCCGAGGCTGGTGTCCGACATGCCGAAGAGAATGTTGTCGCCACCGGTGGTGATTCCCGTCGCATCCAGCGTAGCGATCAGGGTTCCGTTGATGGTCCAGGTGATGAGGTTATCAATCTTGGTGATTTCCACATCATGCCAGCGGAAACCGGCGGTACCGGCCAAAGTTGACCCACTTTGCGTCGTCGAAATGGCCACTTGCTCCGCAGGTGCTGTTGCGCCCGCCGGAAACAGCGTGGTGTATAATTCGGCGGTGTTGTTCTGGCTGCCAGCCGCATAGACATTTACGGTGTCTGCCAGCGTATAACCGGTTGGTTTCGCGGCAGAGTAGGTGCGGAAATCCGAAGCGGAAGCGCCATCGCCGGTAGCAGCAAAAAAGACCGAGTCCGAAGCTCCGGCGTAGTTGGCGGTCGTACCAGAGGTGAGGATGCCAAAGGTGGAAAGCTGAGTGGAGCCAGAGCCACCAGCGGCGGCACCAATACCGCCGCTTGCTGCCCCCAGCCAGTTGTGCCACCAGTCAAATCGCAGCGTGTAATTTCCCGTGAAACTCTGGCCAATAGGCGAAACACTGATGCCCGGCAACACGCCACTGGCAGGACCGGTCCCACTGATGTTTGCACTCAGCTTGAGGCCAATGGTGCTTCCACCGGTGGAATGCGGTGCGGATGGGATTCCCACACTGCTATAGTCGAAGAAAAAATTCGCGGCATTAAGCCCGTTGCCATTGTTGTTTATGTTCCAATTTGCAGTCGCATCAATATCAAAGTTCTCGCTGAATACCACTTGGCTCAGGGCGCTTTCGGTCAAAAGACCAACAGAACAACAAATGGAAACTACCAGGCTGGGGATTTTTTTCATATACGTCAGGAATTTACGGGTTACAACTGAGTTACAACTTCGATCTTTATCCGTCTGAAACCAGAGCCTGACAAGAGTTTTAGTACAGCAAACGGCCCACATGTTTATGTCATGCGGGCCGTTCGTCGGGTCAAATGCGGAGGTGGTGGATCAGTAACGCACTGTTTCCCACTTCTTCGATTTCGAACTGGCCAGAATCGCTTCGCAGATTGCGAGTTCATCATGACCGTCCTGGAAGGTGCTGAATGCGGGTTTCTCTTTTCCGGCCAGATGCGAATAGACGCGGAGCAGGAAGTTCTTCAGTCCATCCGGATACGCTTCGGGATGGCCGCCGGGATAATGTGCGTACGGCCGCGCTTCAGGGCTGAGCAACGACGGATCTTTCATCAATAATTCATTCGGACGTTCGCGATGACCAATCCACATTTCGTTCGGGCGTTCCTGATCCCACACGATGGAACTCTTCGAGCCGGCGAGTTCAAAAAACAACCGGTTCTTACGTCCAGCGAACACCTGCGACACCGAAAATGAACCGCGCGCACCGTTGTTGAATTCAAACATCACGGTTGCGAAGTCTTCGGTGTTGATCGGCATCGCTTCGTAATCGGACGGTTGCAGCATTTTGCCCGAGTAGGTCTCGACCTGTTTCTTGGGCTTCATGCGCTTTTTGTGAACCGTCAGAAAATCCGCGCAAACGCGCTTAATCTTCAAGCCGGTGACGAATTGAATGCAATCGCACCAGTGCGAGCCGATGTCCGCGATGGCGCGGGATTTACCGCTGTATTGCGGAACGAGCCGCCAGTTCCAGTCGGTATTGAGATAGAGCCAATCCTGCGTGTACGACCCGGTGGCGTGGAAAACATCGCCGAGTTTGCCGGACGCGACCATCGCTTTGGCTTCCTGCACGAGCGGGTAGTAGCGGTAATTGAAATCGATCGCATTCACGACGCCGGTTTTCTTCGCGAGTTTGACGAGCTCAGCAGATTCCTTCGTGGTCATCGCGAGCGGCTTTTCGGAAATGACGTGCTTGCCCGCGGCCATGATCTGTTTGCTGATTTTGAAATGCACGTGATTGGGCGTGCAGTTATGAATGACCTCAACTTCCGGGTCTTTCAGAAGCGCGGCCACGCTGCCGTAGGCTTTGGGAATGCCGAGGGCAGCGGCTTTGGAGCGCGCGAGATCTTCGTTCGCTTCGCAGAGCGCGACCATTTCCACGAAGCCGACGCGGCGCGCCGCTTCCACGTGAGCCGGTCCGATAAAACCGGTGCCGATAATTCCTGCCTTGATGGTTTTCATAAATTTAATCTGAAATCAGGCATCCCTTGCCTGACGTAGAGGTAAGCATCCTGCCAGCACGACAACCATGACGCAATGGCGGCTGCACATTTAGCAAATTCAGTGATTCTCAGCGTGACGCCGCCTCATCTGCTGGCTGGCTGCTTTAACGAACGTCAAAGCAGCCGCTGCGGATAGTTATTTATTAACAATCTTCACCCACTTGCCTGACGTAGCGGATTTTTCGACCGCTTCGAGAACACGCTGATTCTTCACGCCGTCTTCAAACGTCGGCTGGACCGGTTTGCCGTCAACACAGGCGTTTACGAAGTCCACAATCGTGTGAATGAATGTGTGTTCGTAGCCGATGATGTGTCCTTCCGGCCACCAACTGCCGAAATATTGATGCACGCCGCCTTTGGTGACCAGAATGTCACGGAAACCCTGACGATCTTTCGGATCGTCATTGCTGAAATACTTCAACCGGTTCATGTCCTCGAAATCGAAGTAAAGCGAGCCTTTGCTACCGTTGATTTCGATGGTGATGTGGTTCTTGCGTCCCAACGCCATGCGCGTCGCTTCGAGATTCGCGATGGCGCCGTTTTCAAAGCGACCGATGAACAACGACGCGTCGTCCACGGTGACTTTACCCATTTTTCGAGCGGCTTTAGCGGCAAGGCCAGCACCTTTAGCGTTATCGTCGGGCAACGGACGTTCCGGAATGAACGTGTGCAACAAACCGCACACTTCGGAAAATTCGCCGATGAGGAAACGCGCGAGATCAATGATATGCGCGTTGATGTCGCCATGCGCACCGGTGCCGCTGACGCCTTTTTGCAAGCGCCAGACCAATGGAAATTCCGGATCTGCCGGCCAATCCTGCGCGTAACGGGCGCGGAAATGATAAATTTTTCCAAGCGCGCCTTCCGCCAACATTTTCTTGGCCTGCACAATGGCGGGAATGCGCCGGTAATTGTGGCAAACCATGTGAACCACTTTCGCCTTTTGCACGGCGGCGAGCATTTGCTCCGCTTGTTTGACGGTCAGCGCGAGCGGTTTTTCGCAAAGCACGTGTTTGCCGTTCTGCGCGGCGGCGATGGCGATTTCCGCATGCGAATCGTTCGGCGTGTTGATGTCCACGATGTCAATCAGCGGCGATTCCACGACATCGCGCCAATCGGTAGAAGCGTTTTGCCAGCCGAGTTGCGCCCGGGCGGTTTGGACGGCGTTAGCGTCGCGTCCGCAAATGGTGTGGAGCTCCAGATGAGCTTTGAGTGGGAAAAAGCGCGGCGCTTGACGCCACGCATTTGAATGCGCTTTCCCCATGAAACGGTAACCGACCATTCCAACGCGCAGAGTCTTGGCCATAAATAAAGTAAGTAGGGGTTGAATTGCTGTCGCGCGTCTTTATAGTGGCGAAAATTTTTCAAGTCAACGTGTGACTTGCCCTCGGACTTATGACTTTTTCTGCCGCTGCCGTTGCTAAACACCTTGATGGCGAGGTTGTTGGCGATGCGCAAGTCGAACTCAAAGGATTCTCTCCGACGGATCGCGCTCAGGCTGGCGATCTGACTTTTGCGGAGACAGACGAATTTTTCCTCCGCGCCGAACAGAGCGCCGCATCAGCCATCATCGTCAGTGGTGAAAAAACTTCCAGCACCGGCAAAACGTTGATTCGCGTGGCGCACGCGCGCATCGCATTTGCCAAAGCGCTGGCGTTGTTTTTCCCCGAACCGCCATTGCCCGCCGGCATTCACCCCAGCGCCGTCATTGCTCGATCGGCGCGCGTTGATGCCACAGCGCACATCGGACCGAATTGCGTCATTAGCGAAGATGTTTCCATTGGGGGCGGAACGATTCTTCACGCCAATAATTACATTGGCGCTGGCGCCAAAGTTGGCGTGGGTTGCGTTTTGTTTCCGAATGTGACGCTCTATGCACGCACGGAACTCGGCGATCGCGTCCGCATTCACGCCGGAACGGTGATCGGCTCGGACGGCTTCGGTTACGTGCTCGACAACGGCGTGCATCGCAAAGTGCCGCAAGTGGGGAACGTAATTATCGGCGACGACGTTGAAATCGGCGCGAATGTAACGATTGACCGCGGCGCACTCGGGCCGACCGTCATCGGCAAAGGAACGAAAATCGATAATCTCGTTCAAATCGCGCACAACGTGCAGGTCGGCGAATACAGCATCATCATCGCGCAAGCAGGAGTTGCCGGCAGCTCGAAGCTGGGCAAATACGTCATTCTCGCCGGACAGGTCGGCGTGGGTGGGCATTTACAGATCGGCAACAAAGTCACGGTCGGCGCGCAATCCGGCGTCATGCACAACATTCCCGACGGCCAGATGGTGCTCGGCAGTCCTGCGCTTCCAGACAAACAAACGAAGCGACAACTCCTGGCGATTCAACGATTGCCGGATTTACTGCGCCGGGTCAGCGCCCTCGAGAAAAAGCTGGGACTGCACGAAAACGCTGCCGGCGATTAAATCCGACCGCAGCGCTTCCTTCTCGGCTGGAACGAATATGTGTCTGTTCAAACGGCGGGTGCGCCGTCAACAATCGGATATGATAATTCTGCTTCGCTGCCTGCTGGTTAGCTGCCTGTTACTCGGATTCGTCGGCTCAAGCCGCGCGCAAACGAATCCTCCTGCCACCCTCGCCGAATTACAACAACGCCTGACGGACCTCGTCACGCAACCGCGTTTCGCCGCCGGCACGTTCGGCGTAAAAATCGTTTCGTTGGAGAGCGGCAAAGTCCTGTTTGCTCACGACGCCGATAAACTCCTCAGCCCGGCCTCGAATTGTAAGCTCTACACCATGGCCATGGTGCTCGACAAACTGGGCGGGGATTATCGCATTCGCACTTCGCTTTACGCGGCAGCAAAACCCGACGCCCGCGGCGGGTTGAAAGGTGATTTGATTGTTTACGGTCGTGGCGATCCCGGTTTCAACCTCAAGGCTGGCGGCGGCAACATTTTCAAAGCGTTGCAACCGCTCGTCGCCGCGCTCACGAACGCGGGCGTGCGCGAGGTTTCCGGCGACCTCATCGGCGACGACAGTTTCATCGTCGGCTCGCCCTACGGCTCAGGCTGGGTGTGGGATGATATGAATTATTATTACGGCGCGGAGATTTCGGCCCT
The DNA here is from genome assembly GCA_937894935.1 of uncultured Verrucomicrobiota bacterium. GTDB lineage: Bacteria > Verrucomicrobiota > Verrucomicrobiia > Limisphaerales > JADLHS01 > JADLHS01. The sequence continues at coordinate 11,957 of CALAYC010000229.1, read as the reverse complement.
GACCATCAACGACAATATCCTCGAGCTTTCCGTGCGTCCCGGACCGCAACCCGGCGCGCCATGTGAACTCACGCTCAAACCCGCAACCAGCTACTTGGTTTTGAACAACCGCACGCAAACCGTCCCCGCCGGCGGCCGACGCAGCATCAGCGTCTATCGTCCGCTCGGCCAGAATGTGGTTTACGTCACCGGCACAATGCCGCTCAACCAGACGAATTACACCGACGACGTGACGATGCATAATCCGGCGGGTCTGTTCGTGGAATTTTTCCGCGAAGCTTTGCTGCAAAACGGCGTGAAAGTAACCGGCAAAACGCGAACTGTGAACTGGCTCGACCGCGCCGTTCAACCACTGGATTTCAGCGCATTAATCGAACTCGGCGCGGTCGAATCCAAACCAATGCGCGAACTCAACGTCGCCGTGCAGAAACCGTCGCAGAATCTTTACACCGATCTCATGCTCGCGCATGTCGGCTCGCTGGAACGCGAGAAAGCACTCGCCGAACGCGCACGCGATCCAAATCCAGCCGCCGGAACGGTAGTCGGCACGATGTCATCGGAAGATTACGGCATTCGCGAGTTGGAAAAATTTCTGACGAAGATTGGCGTGAAGCGAAATGAAGTTCGCTTTGAGGAAGGTTCAGGTTTATCGCGCAACAATCTGACCACTGCCAACGCGACAATTACGCTGCTCGAATCCATGAGCAAACATCCGGAAGCGAAAAGCTATCACGATGCGCTGCCGGTGGCGGGACGCGACGGCACGTTGCGCAATCGGATGAAAGGCACGCGCGCGGAAGGCAACGTCCACGCGAAAACCGGCACGTTGCGTTGGGCAAATTCCACTTCCGGCTATGTCACCACGGCTGCCGGCGAAAAACTCGCCTTCGCGCTGATGTTGAATCGTTATATCGCGCCCTCGGCTGAGTTCAGCCCGCGCGGAGAACTCGACAAAATCATGGTGCTGCTCGCGGATTTCACGGGCCGCAGCGACGAATGAACTATGCGATGGGCAATCATCGCCGCGGGCGTAACGACATTGGTGGTGTTGGTGATTGCGTTTCTCCGCTCGCGACCGCCGTTGAATTGCCGGAGTTTGATTGAAGTTCGCGCGGGGAATTGTCGATTCAGCGGTGAAGCATTACCGCGCCACGTTCGCGAAGCGGTGACCGAGATGGTCAGAGACGCCGGAGTCAACACAGGCTTCATTGCTATCACACCGGACCGGCGCGTAACATTTTCCCGGCACGTTCCTGAATCCATTCAGCAACGGTTGCGCAATGTGATTTTGAATCCTTGAACCTGTGACCGCAGCAAATCCACGCTCCATCCGTTGGTGGCCGGGAATCTTAATTCTGCTCGGAATGGTCGCCGTGGTTTTTTGGGTACGCAGACAGGAGGATTGGCCGTTTCAACGCCGGAATCTGCTTATCGCGCAAATCGTCATCAGCTCGGGAATTCTATTGCTGCTGTGGTGGACGTTCCTTTCACGTGCGCCGAAGAAGTTGCGATTGAGCATCACATCCGGCGCGGTTGCACTGGCGATAATCTGCGCATCGTTATTTCGAATTCGCGGCATGAGCGGGGACTTGTTGCCGATTGTTGAATTTCGCTGGGCGAAACCCATCGAGTTTCAAACAACAGTCGCTGAGACAAATGTCGTTTCATTGAACCACTCGCAACAGCCGGATTTTCCGCAGTATCTCGGCCCGGGTCGCGACGGGATTCTGGCTGGTCCGACGTTGGAAACGAATTGGCTGGAGCATCCGCCGGAAATTTTGTGGCGACAAACGGTCGGCGCCGGTTGGTCGGGTTTTGCGATTATCGGAGACGTCGCCATAACACAGGAACAACGCGGCGAAAATGAATGCGTCGTCGCGTATGATTTGCGTTCCGGAAAACAACTGTGGCTTCACAGCGATACCGCTCGATACAACACAGTCATCGCAGGCGAAGGACCGCGCGCGACGCCGACCGTATGGAGCAATCGGGTATTCACATGCGGCGCTACCGGCTTGCTTAATTGTCTCGACCTCGCAAACGGCCAACCGATCTGGTCGCGCGATTTAATCGCGGAATCCGGCGGCAAACCGCCGCAATGGGGTTACACCGCCTCACCACTGATTGTTTCAAACCTAGTGATTGTTCACGCCGGTGAAGGCGCGACACAAACGCTGCTCGCGTTTCAAATTGAAGACGGCACTCGCGCGTGGTCTGGTGGGACAAGTGGTCCGAGTTATTCGTCGCCACGCGTCGCCACGCTGGCAGGCGGGCCGCAGATTTTATCTTTCAACGATGGCAGCGTCTCCGGTCACGATCCGAGCACGGGCACCACGTTATGGGAACGCCCGTGGGGCAACGGCAATGCCGTGTGCGCGTCGCCGGTGGTCATCAGCACAAATCGCGTTTTGTTTTCCAGCGGTTACGGAGTCGGTTCGGAACTGTTGGAAATTTCACCCGCGAGTTCCGGTCGTCTCGTGGCGCAATTGGTCTGGAAATCCATCCGCATGAAAGCCAAGTTCGCGCATCTTTTCCCGCGCGACGGTCATCTTTACGGTCTCGACGACGGCATTTTAGCCTGCGTGGATCTGGCTGATGGCTCACAGCGATGGAAGGAAGGTCGCTACGGTCATGGACAGGGCTTGCTCGTCGGAAATCTTTATCTGCTGTTGGCGGAATCGGGCGAACTGATCCTGCTCCGTCCCACGCCGGAAGCTCCGAATGAACTGGCACGATTTCGGGTATTCAATTCCAAAACCTGGAATCCCATCGCGCTTTCCGGCGATTTGCTCCTCGTGCGCAACGACCGGGAAGCCGCGTGTTTGCGACTGAAGCTGACAAATGCCGATTGATTGAAAACCTGAAAACCGCCACTTGCTGAACTCAGGTTTTCCGGAATACTGCTCTCATGAGCGCGCAGGAAGTTATCGACCGAATCAAAGACCTGCCTCCCGGCGAGCGGGTGTAAACAGCTTTGCAACCCGTCCCGTATCGCAGTCGGGATTTGCGCGCGTTTCTTCACCCCTTACTCGGTTATGGCTTAACACCCGAAGATGCGTTCAAGGTTTTACGCAGTTTGCTCAGCAACCCACGTCATCGGTTCATTGCAGACGATTTGAGTTGTGCCGACTGCGTCGTACGAACCGACCTGATGGTTGGCGCTAATGAGAATACCGATCGATATCTGGTAGCGCTTGCCCGTCAGCATGACTGTGTACCCGCAACGCTGGACGCGCCGTTGGCTAAAGCCTTTGCGAATGATCCGACGCTCGTTCATTTGGTTCGCTAAGAATTCTTAATTGAACTCGCCGCCGCGTCGGCGAATAATCTGTTCACAACGCCAAGTTGTTTTCATGAACGAGTGGAATATTCAATCGCGCGCCCACGCCTGTGAGGCGTGCCAACAGCCTTTCGCCGACAAGCAGACTTATCACACGCTGCTGTTCGATGACGCGCCGGATTTGCGTCGTTTGGACGTCTGCGAAGCCTGTTGGCAGAAGCAGTTCGCCGACGCGTCTATTCAAAAAGGCCTGATCTCACGTTGGCAGGGTACGTATCAATCTCCGCCGCCAGTGGTGGAGGCGATTCAGAAAGACACTGCTGAAACCTTGCTCAAGAAGCTGATCGAATTGAATGATCCGCGTTACATTCCGGCGGGTTTCATTCTCGCCGTGATGCTGGAACGCAAACGCATTCTTAAGGTCAAAGAACAGATCGTTCGCGACGGCAAGCGCACGTTCATCTACGAACATCCCAAAACCGGCGATGTGTTCACCATCACCGATCCGGATTTACATCTGAATCAACTCGAAGCGGTGCAACGAGACGTGGCCCATCTGCTGGAACACGGATTGAATCCACCGCCCGCGCCGGAAAAAACTGCTCCGAGCGACAGCACGGAAACCGCTCCTGTTGCCGAGGCCGAAACCGCTTCGCTCGCCTCCAACGAACCGAACCGCGACGCAGAACCTGTCGCCTCGCAACCAACCGCCAACTGACGCATCGCCGTGTCCGATCTCGCTGCTCTCCAGGCTCGCCTTGGATACGTGTTTCGCGATGACGGGCTTTTGCGGCTCGCGTTGACGCATCCATCCGTCGCGCATGAAAAAGGGACTGCGGTTCAACACAACCAACGGCTGGAATTTCTCGGCGACGCAGTGTTGCAACTCGCATTGACGCGCGAGTTGTTTGAAAAATATCCCGCGTTCGACGAGGGCCCGCTCACCAAAGCCCGCGCGAAACTCGTCAATCGTCGCACACTCGCCGTACATGGTCGCGCCGTGATGCTGGGCGAACACCTCATCCTCAGTCGCGGCGAAGAAGCGAACGGCGGTCGGGAACGATTGTCCACTTTGGCCGATGCGTTTGAAGCCGTTATCGGCGCGATTTTTCTCGATGGCGGTTATGAAGCAGCACGGGATTTTATTCTGCGCGAATTCAGCACGCACGCTACTGAGCCAGGGCCGATTCCATCATTGGAGAATCCCAAAGGCGAATTGCAGGAATTTCTGCAAGCGACCTCGCCCGAAGCGCCGCGTTATCACGTGGTGTCCGCATCCGGGCCGGATCACGATCGCGTGTTCGAATGCACAGTGCATCATGGCGGCGTCGAACTCGCGCGCGGTTCCGGCAAAAGTAAAAAAGCCGCTGAAAGTGAAGCCGCGCTGAACGCGTTGAAAAAACTGCGGGAAGATAAATTACTGTCGTGACCGAAAACGCCGGGTTTCCAGTTGCGAATACCCGGCTTGAATTTGGAGTTTTATAGCATGTCTTCATTATTTTCTGCGGCGCGAAAAATTCTCATCGGCGTTGTTCATCTCAAACCTCTGCCCGGCGCGCCGCGATGGAAAGGCAGCCTCAAAGAGGTTATTGATTTCGCGGTCGCCGACGCGCGTGCTTACGAACGCGGCGGCGCTCACGCGATTTTCGTCGAGAACTTCGGCGATGTGCCATTTACAAAAACGCAGGTCGGCCCGGAAACAATTGCCGCGATGACCGCCGCGGGTTGCGCGATTCGTGCGGCGGTTAAACTGCCTATCGGTTTCAACGTGCTGCGCAACGACGCTCGCGCCGCGCTCGCTCTCTGCGCTGCGTGCGATGGCGATTTTGTCCGCATCAATGTTCACACCGGCGCGATGCTCACGGATCAAGGACTGATCGAAGGCGATGCGTTTAACACCATTCGTTATCGCGATCGCATCCGGCCCAAGGCACAGATTTTTGCAGATGTTCATGTGAAACACGCCGTCCCGCTCGGTAACTGGAGCATTGAAGACAGCGCCCACGACACGGTAGAACGGGGTCTCGCGGATGCGCTGATTGTTTCCGGCGTCGGCACTGGACAGGCGGCCGATCTGCAAGATGTCGAACGTGTGCGTTGCGCTTGTCCGCAAACCAAGCTTCTGCTCGGCAGCGGCGTGAACGCTGCCAACGCCAAAGATTATCTTCGTTTCGCGGACGGCGTCATTGTCGGTTCATCGCTGAAACGCGACGGCAAATTGGCCAATCCCGTGGATGCAAAACGCGTCGCCGCGTTGCTCAAGGCGTTGCGATCGGCTTAGGCTTTTGCGGCAACGGCACGAACCACGCCGCCAGCGCAAGTCCGAACACCACGAGCGCCAGCAGATAAAACACTGCGGCGTACGAACCCGTCCATGCGTGACACAGCGCGAGCACCAGCGGCCCGAGCGCCGATGCGAGCACCGTTATCATTTGCGCCGTTCCTTGAATGCGACCCAATTGCGCGCGTCCATAAATCTTCGCCCAGAAGCTGAAGAAGATCACAATCACAAACCCGCCCGCGACGCCCATCACCACGGCAAAGAGATACACGTGCGTTACAATTTTCAACCACGGCAAACTCAGCAGCGCCGCCGCCAGGAGGGTCATCGCAATCGCGAGCAATTTTTTAATGGACCATTTCTCCGCCAGCCAACCACCAAGCAGATTGCCCAACAACGAAGTGATGGCAGTTACCGCGAGACTGTTATAATAAATTTTCGCCGCGAAACCGCGTTCCACCAGAATCGATTCGTTAAACAGACCGATGCCGGAAGCGACGAGATTGTAAATCGCGCTCGCCAACGCAAACACCCAGAACGCCGGCGTACCTAACGCAGCCAACCACGAAAAATCAGTCGCCGTCTCACGTGGCGCATCCGGCGCGTCTTCCAATTTCAATCCTAACGACGCCGGGCCGCGTCGCACTAGCAGCAACGCCACCGGCGCCAGCCCGAAAATTAACACCCAGCCAATCGCCGCCCAGGAAGGTCGCCACCCAAACTTTTCCACCGCGTAACCGATGATGGGAAACGCCGCCATGAAACCGATGCTCAACAGCACCGAGTAAAGCGCCATCGCCAGATTCAACCGGCGTTTGAACCATTGGCCCATCATCGTGAGGCTGACGATGGACAAAGCGCTTTGCCCCAAACCGCGCGTGAGAATGAGCAGGAGGAACAACGTCGCGACGCTGTGCGTCCGGCTCATCGCCAACACCACGCCACCCAACGCCAGCGCAATTCCCGTCAGCATGGCGCGACTGCCGAGTGAATCCTGTAATTGTCCGAAGCCCAGACAGAATGCCGCCCCAATCAGCGTCGCCCAAAGATTCAGATTCGCGAAAGCAACGCGCCCGATGTCTAAATCTTCGAGCAGCGATTCGGTGATCAACCCCAGCCCATGCGTGCGTCCCGGCAGCGTTCCCACCATCGCGAAAGCCGCGATGACCAGAATTATCCAGCCATAATAAAACGGCAGGCGGGTCAATGCGCTTCTCGGCGCAGTCGAGTCCGTTGTTCCTTCCATGCCGGAGACTAAAACGGCGCGCCCGCAACTGTCAGGAATTCTTTCCGCTCGGTCGCTGTCGCGCTCAATTATTCTTCGCTCGCGATTCTTCCGGCGTAATCTCCAGCGACAACTTCTCGTTGTGTCGAATTACCGTCAGCGGAGAACGCACGCCGACTTGCGCGCCGGTGAGTTGCTTGTGGAGATCATCAATGCCTGCGATCGCGCTACCATTGAACGCCACCACGATGTCGCCCTCGCGCAATCCCGCACGACTCGCTGGACTGCCGGGTTCAACACCTAACACAAGCAAACCGGTGTCATGCGACAGATTGAAAAAGCGCACGACGCGCCGATGAATCTTCGTGGTTTGTCCGCCCACACCGATATAGCTGCGACGTACCACGCCGTCTTTAATCAACCAGCCCGCAATAGTTTTCGCCGTGTTGATCGCGATGGCAAAACACAAACCTTGTGCCGGCAGAATCACCGCCGTATTCACGCCGATGACTTCGCCGTGCGAATTAACCAGCGGCCCGCCGGAATTACCCGGATTCAACGCCGCGTCCGTCTGAATGATGTTGTCCATCAACCGGCCAGACTCCGCACGAAACGATCGTCCCAGCGCGCTCACCACGCCCGCCGTCACGGTGTATTGAAAGCCATACGGATTGCCGATGGCGATGGCGACCTGGCCGACGCGCAATTGATTGGAATCCCCGAGCCGCACCGGTTTCAGGTTCGGCGCGTAAATGCGAATCACCGCGAGGTCCGTGTCTGAATCCGTGCCGACCAGATGCGCATCCGGGCGACGGCCGTCCGCCAGCGTGACTTCAATTCGCTCCGCTCCGTGGACGACGTGACTGTTCGTCAGAATGAATCCATCCGGCGTAATGATGAAGCCGGAGCCAGAACCGGAGTTCACATAGCTGCCACGATTCGGTCCCCGCGTCACCCGGATCAGCCGATCAATCTTCACCACCGATGGACTGACCTCATCCGCCGCCGTAACAACCGAATTGGAATACGCATCCAGCAATGGTGCGTCATTGATCGGCTCGCTCAAGTGACCGTCCTCGCGCGCTCCTTGCGAAAAGCCACCAGAAGCATTCACTTCATTCAACACCGGCAACGCCGTCAGCTCTCTTTCGGTTGTTTTCATAACAGTTCAACTGGTTCAACCAGCGAAGCCAACAGAGAGCGGGAATATGGGAATGTCAAATGAGTGGCAGATCAGCTTTCGTTAGCTGCTTGAAGAACTTGCTGGCGCAATGCTTCCGAAAGCCAGAACCCGGCATCGCGTTGCAGCGCTTCCAACGCCGGCTTTACGGCCGGAATCAGACCGGTCGCTTTTGCGCGCAGCAAGATCCCGAGAATCCCCATGGTTCGAAGCCCAAGCTGACGGCGCTTCGTAGCCGCGCCGTTCGTCAATAAGCATCCAGTCGGCACAAATTTCTACCGGCAGTGCCAACGCCGCGGGGTCGCCAGGATCCAAACCGATCGCCGAACGTATGGGGGGCGGAAGAGCGCCCGGCAATTGTTGTTTAATTCCAGCCGGCAGCGTGAGATTGGCAAAACGTGTCGTGGGCGTTACCAATCGCAAAAACTCTGCAGCAACTTCCGGAGGAACGATCACCTCTTGAAATAACTGATCCAACAAGCTGCCTTGCTTGACGCAGCACAGGTTGAGCAACACCGAAGTATCCGCGACAACGATCACTTGGGAAACGATTCGTTGAGCGACTGGAGGTCCGACGCAAACATCTGCTGGGTATAAAGCGGCACACCGCGTTCACTGAGCGCGCGCTGGAAAGTTACAAAATCACTCCAGCCAATTCCGTAGCCGCCACTTTGCCGAGGCGTTCTCGAGCATAAAGTGCACATGCCAGTTCCAACCGGAGTTCCTCAGCCGTCAATCGCTCGTTGGCGGGCAGGTCTGGCAGTTCCGCGTCACGCTTGCCTTTACTCCCACGAACAGGCCGAGTCAAACGTCGCGCTCCTTTACGCTTGAACCCATCGGACGCCTCGTCTAGCCATTAGCCATGCAAACGGCCACCAGTTCCGCCCCAACTGCCACTGACATCGAGAGCATCATCGCACGTCAGGTCGCAGCGTTGGACGCCAATCAATTGCGCCAGACGTATTACGCGCAGGATGAATTCCTCATTCTCGAGAATTTTCTGCCGCGCGAAATCATGTCGCTGTGGGACGTGCAACTCGAAGCATTGAAACCGCATTTGCATCGCAGCTTCATCCCGAAACACAAGAAAGGCGGCAGCGTCGCCTACGATACGCTTTGCGAACTGGCGCCAGCGATGAACGCCGTTTATCAAAGCAAGGCGCTGCTCGGTCTGCTGAAAAAAATCACGGACGCCGACATGAAGGAATGTCCGGATTCGGACCTGCATCGCTGCGCGCTCTATGCTTACACGGAAGAAGGCGATCACATCGGTTGGCATTACGACACGTCGTATTACAAAGATCGCCGGTGGACGTTGCTCGTCGGCTTCCAGGACAACTCCAGCGCGCGACTCGTCTGCAAATTGCACACGAAGAATCCCGGACACGAGCAGGTGGATCTCAGTTTGAAAGTCGCGCCCGGCACGCTCGTTCTGTTCAACGGCGACAAGGTTTATCACGCCGTCACGCCGACCAAAGCGAACGAAGAGCGTTTCATGGTTTCGATGCAATACGTCACGTCCGGTGACATGAATCCCTTCATGCGATTCGTGTCGAACATGAAAGACTCCATCGCCTACTTCGGACTGAAACAGGTTTTCTTCGGTGGGAAAAAGAAGTAATAGACGGTGAGAGATTTGAATGTTGCCCGCCCTCACCTTGGCCTTTTCCGTCAGGGAGAGGGAACAGCTTGTGGAGACGCCTGGTGGCTTGGCTCTCGAACTCCTGAAACCCGGTTTCGCAAATCCAGCGTTAGATTCTTATTGAGGCAGCGCAGAATTCCCCCTCTCCTCGGGGAAAGCTGGGGTGAGGCGAGTGTTCGGTAAAACAAACATGAGCCTTCCTGCCATTATTTTCTGCGAGGCCGAATCCGCGACTCAACGCGTGGCAGGTTTGTGCGTTTTGGATCGTTTACTGGTCGCTGCGCATCGGGCAAACGCATCAAAGATCACGGTGGTTTCAACCACTCCGCTGCCGAAACTGAAACGCGCACCAGCGCTCGGCATCACTTTTCAAATCACCGCTCAGCCACCGCAAATCAACGCATCAACACTTGTGCTTTCTACCGGCGCGTTGGTTCAAGCGAACGATTTGAAGCGCGTTATTGAACAACGCGGACGCCTCGTGCAATCCGACGGAACGCCGTTGCCGGTCGGGGTGTTGGATTCAATTTCTGCCGATCCGCTCGATGCGCAGCTCGCGAAACTTCCGACGCTCACAGCCACTGGCGTTGCTGCACTCATCAGCGATTCTACATCGGCCGCGCATGCGACGCGACGACTCTGGACCTCGCTCACTTCTGCAGCGGATGGATTGGTGGATAAATATTTCAATCGTCCGCTGGGGCGAGCCCTGTTTTCGAAGTGGCTGATTTATACTCCAATTTCGCCTAACCAGGTTTCCGTCGCAGCGACACTGATCGGATTGCTTTCAGCCGCGTGTTTCGCCATCGGTGACGCGAATGCCGCTATCTGGGGCGCAGTATTACTACAGCTCTCGGCTATGGTGGATTGTGTGGATGGCGATCTCGCTCGCGTGCTGTTCAAAGAATCGCCCCTCGGCAAATGGCTCGACATCGCAGGCGATCAAGTTGTGCACATCGGCGTATTCGTTTGCATCGGTGTCGGGTTGTATCGCGCTGGCAGCGCAGCGCCGGTGTTACCACTGGCAGCAAGTGCGGCCATTGGCGTGGTGATTTCGTTCATTATTGTGATGCGGGGACTGATACGGCCTGAGTCCCAGCGTAATTCGCGCCTGCAAAAATTGATTGATGCCACCACGAATCGCGATTTCTCGGTCCTGCTGTTGATTCTCGCTTTCGTCGGTAAGCTGGAATGGTTTCTGTGGCTCACGGCAATCGGCGTACATGTATTCTGGGTGCTGGCGCTGAGTTTGCAATGGAGCAGCGCACCGGCGGTCAGAACGGACAAATCTCTTTCGTGAAAACTGCGCTGCGTTTGATTCTGCTGTTGCTCGGGCTGGGCCTGTTCGGCTGGTTCATTCATCGCGCCGGACCGGCGGAAATCTGGGCGAACGTCCAAAAACTCGGCTGGCTCGCGCCCGTCATTCTGCTGCCGTACCTCGTAGTTTACCTGCTCGACACGTGGGGCTGGTATCTGGCGTTTGGCAAGTATGCGCCGGTGAAACCGCGGTTCTGGACCCTGTTTCGCGTGCGTTGGGCCGGCGAAGCGGTGAACAATGTCATCCCGTCCGGTTACGTCGGCGGCGAAGCCGTGAAAGCGTATCTGCTGCACAAACGCGGCGTCGCGGGTCTGACCTGCGGCACCAGCGTGGTCGCGTCGAAAACGTGTCAGGTTATCGCGCAAGTAGCATTCATCGGATTGGGTGCGTTGTTGGGCATGATAATGCTGCCAGCAGATTCCGGTGCGCGACGCGGGATGATGGTTATCACGGTTGCGGCGTTTGGCGTAGTGGTTCTGCTACTGTTGTTACAACGACGCGGCATGTTCAGCACGGTGCAGGCGGTATTGAAAAAATTTTCCATCCGCCTCAAACGTCTGAAAAAGCACGAAGCGAATTTCCGCAAACTCGACGATCAGATTTATCAGTTTTATCACAGCGACCGATGGCGCTTTTTTCAGACCACTTTTGTTTATTTCCTCGGCTGGCTCGCGGACGCGTTGGAAATCTACGTCGTTTGTTATTTACTCGGACTGCCGTTGTCCGTTGCAGAAGCGATTACCATTGAAGCTTTCATCAGCGTGGCGAAAGCGATGGGAATTTTCGTACCGGCGGCCTTGGGCGTGCAGGAATCGGGCGTAGTGTTGCTGTTTAAAATTTTTGCGTTGCCGGCGCCTATTGCGGTGACTTACGCCATTCTGCGGCGCGGCCGCGAATTGTTTTACGTGGTCGTGGGCGGCATCCTGCTCTACACCGAAGAAGCGTCGCTTAAAAGAACGCTTGAACACGCCGCGCAAGAAGCGCGTCCAGAGTGACTGATTAATCAACATGCAAGCCATCATCTACGCTGC
>CALAYC010000228.1 GCA_937894935.1 uncultured Verrucomicrobiota bacterium | reverse complement strand
GTGAGCTATTCGAGTCCGAGCGCGATTGGCAGTCTGCGATTTACACCAGTGGCGAATGCGAACGGCACAGCGACCATCACGGTGACGGTGAATGATGGCCAGGCCGCGAATAACACGGTGGTGCGGACGTTCACCGTGACGGTGAATCCGGTGAATGATGCGCCAACGTTAAACGCGATTGCGGATCGCACCATTGCTGAAAATTCCGGTCTGCAAACAGTGAGCCTGTCCGGCATCAGCAGCGGTGCAGCGAACGAGAATCAGTCGTTGGTTATTACCGCCACGTCTTCCGAACCGTCGTTGATTCCGCATCCAACGGTGATTTACACGAGTCCGAATCCGACAGGGAATTTGACCTTTACGCCGGTGGCGAATCAAAGCGGCACGGCGACCATTACCGTGACAGTGACCGATGGGCAGTCCGAAAACAACACGGTAGTACGCACGTTCACTGTAACTGTAACTGAGGTCAACAGTGCGCCGACGATTACTGCGATTCCGGATCAAAGTGTAGTTCTTGGAACAAACAGCGGAGCACTCTTATTCACCATTGGCGATGTAGAATCGAATGCGGATGCGCTCACGCTTTCAGCGAGTTCTTCCGTGCCGGCTGTTGTGCCGGTGACGAACATTGTTTTCGGTGGCAGCAGTAGCAATCGCACTGTAACCATCACGCCGGTGGCAGTCGGATTCTCCGATTTGACCATTACGGTGAGTGATGGCGAGGCTTCGGCGATTACGACATTCCGTGTGACGGTTAATCAGCCTGCGCCGTTGGTGGGGCAACTTTCGCTGAGTAAATCAGGTTCGGGTACAGTGACGCCGGATCTTGCGACAACGACGTTGGTCGTTGGTAAGACTTACACAGTGACGGCGACGCCGGCGGCGGGTTACATCTTTGCAGGTTGGTCAGGAAGCATTCAATCGTCGTCTCCGACCATCACGTTCACGATGACACCGAATTTCACGTTGCAGGCAAATTTCTCGCCGAGCCCGTTCACGGTCGCCAACGGAACTTACAATGGTTTGTTCTATGAGAACGATGAAGTGCGCGTGAACAGCGCCGGCGCATTCAACCTGTTCGTGGACGGCAGTGGAAATTACTCGGCTTGGTTGCAACTTGGGTATACGCGCCATCAATTCTCTGGCAAGTTCAGTTCGAATCTTAGCGCGACGAATGTCATTTCGCGTTGGGACGGGAGTCCGTTGGTGGTGGAAGTTCAGGTCGGAGTTGATGGACAGATTTCCGGTCGCGTCACGGACGGCAACTGGAGCGCGCCGTTGTCAGGTGGACGCGCGAAAGGAAATTCTCCTTATGCGGGTGTTTATACGGTCGTAATTCCCGGTGCGGCAAATAATCCGAATCTGCCTGCGGGCGATAGTTACGCGACGTTGACCGTCGCTGCTGATGGTCTGGGTACGATGAGCGGTACGTTGGCGGATGGAACACAGTTCATGCAAACGGCGTATGTGACGGAGAATGGTGATTGGCCGTTACATGTGTCGCTGTATGTCGGCAAAGGACTCGTGCTGAGCTGGCTGACGTTTACGAATTTGTCGAGCAGTGACGTCAGCGGTGATCTGGTTTGGCTGAAACAACCGGGCGCCAGCGCGACAAGTTATCCGACCGGCTTCACACTGGGAACAAAAGCAGTCGGTTCGACTTATACGCCAGCCAGCGACACAGGTAAGGCGCTGAATTTGTCTGGAGCGGTGATCAGCTTCAGCGGTGGTGATCTTACCGCGCCGTTCAACAATGTGGTGAGCGTGAACGCAGGCACTCAGGTGGTTAATCTCAGCCCGAATGAATTCAGCTTCGCGATTGCCAATCAAAACGGGACATTCAGCGGCAAAGTGCGTGAGCCGTCCACGGGTAAACTGCGGAGTTTCAACGGTGTCGTATTTCAGAAACACAATGCCGCTTACGGCTTCATGATGGGAGAAACACGGTCGAGTCGGATTGTTCTCGCCGCGCCGTGAGTAACCGGTTTCATTCAATCAGAATAATCAGTCCGCACATCGAAGGGAGCGAATGAGGCAAACGACGGCAAACCGTCGGTCTAACACACCAATTAGTAGCGCAAGGCGGCTATGGATTCTCGGGTTCGTGGTCGCTTGCGGTTTTGTTGGGCTTTGGTCGGATGCGGCGGCTGCGCCGCGCAAAGTGCGGGTTCAAGACAGTGAAGTGGCACGAGAACTTGTCGCACGCGGCGGGAAGGTGGTCGCGGACTACGGCAGTTTTCAATTACTCGAAACCGACGCGACGAATGTGATTTCAACCGCGCGTCCGGCGTCGTTCAGCGAAATCAAATCGGATACGATTGAGTTTCATTCCAAGCGAATTGATACGCGTTCTGCCGAAGGTCAGGCGTTGCGAAAAAGACGCAGTGCGTTCGAGGGACAACGATTGCATCTCGTGCAATTTGTCGGTCCAATCAAACCCGAGTGGCGGGAAAGCGTCGAACAGTTCGGAATTCAAATCGTCAGTTACGTGCCTCAGAACGCGTATCTTGTGCGCGGCGATGCAACGGCATTGCAGAAATTTCAGGAATGGGCGGCGACGAGCGATGTGGTGCAATGGGACGGAGATTATTTAGATGACTTCAAGGTTCATCCTGGTGCGCGTAATCAAGATGAATTTGGCTTTGCCGTCACGCCTGAGTCGAGTGTCTTCGCCGTTCAACTCATTGACGATGGTGTAGGAAACGAGGCGACGCTGGCATTGATTAATGAATTGAAATTGGAATCTGTGCAGCGGGATTTTCGCGTACTGAAGTTTCGAAATCTGATTGTGCGATTGCCGCCGGAGCGGATTTCCGAACTCGCTGCGCAACCAGACGTAGTTTCAATTCAACCTTATCTCTCGCCTGAAAAATATGATGAACGCCAAGCGCAGATTGTCGCGGGTAATGTTATCGGTTCATCGCTGAACGGACCGGGTTATCTGGATTGGCTCGCACAAAAAGGTTTCACGCAGGAACAGTTCGATGCTTCAGGTTTTGTCGTAGATGTCAGCGACAGCGGAATTGATAACGGCACATTGACGCCGGGACATTTCGCTTTGTACGCGAAGGGGAATCCTGTCGGAGCAAGTCGCATCGCATATAATCGTTTGGAAGGAACGGGACACGCAGGTGGAACGTTGGCCGGGTGTGATGGTCACGGAACGTTGAATGCGCACATCGTTGCCGGCTATAGCGATCTGACAGGATTTCCACATACGGACTCACTTGGATTTCGTTACGGACTGGGTGTTTGTCCGTTCGTGCGTATTGGTTCGTCGGTGGTATTTGATCCAATTCAATTCACCTTTCCCAATTACGCCGATCTGCAATCGCGTGCCTATGCGGATGGCGCGCGAATCAGTGTGAACAGTTGGGGCATGACCAACAATACCTACACGGTGGATGCGCAGGCGTTTGATGCGCTCGTGCGCGATGCACAACCGGACGGTGCGGCGATTTCAACTCCAGGCAATCAGGAAATGGTCATTGTCTTCGCGGCGGGAAATCGCGGACCAACCGGAAACTCCGTCGGATCGCCAGGAACAGCAAAAAACGTAATCACCGTGGGTGCATCGGAAAATGTGCGGTCGCTCAATGCGATTAATGGGGGGAAAAGTTCGATGGGGGCTGACGGTTGTGGTTACTCGGATGCGATTGCTGACGCCGCAAATGATTTGGCGATTTTTTCCAGTCGTGGCCCATGCAGTGACGGTCGAATGAAGCCCGATTTAGTTGCGCCGGGCACGCATATTGTTGGCGGCGTGCCGCAAGCTTTTGTGACGAGCGCTGGCCTTGGTGATGCGTTGTCGTGTTTCAGTGCGGCAGGACTGTGTGCGTTAAGTGGTAGTGGTACGATTGGAAGCGCGAATAATTTTTTTCCGCTCGGCCAGCAATTTTACACCGTGTCATCGGGTACGAGTCACGCGGCGCCGGCGGTCGCGGGAGCGTGTGCGTTGTTGCGGCAATATTTTTTGAATCAAGGATGGAATGCGCCCAGCCCGGCGATGACGAAAGCGTTCTTGATGAACTCGACGCGATTCCTCACCGGCGCAGGTGGAAACGATAATCTGTGGTCGCCGGGGCAGGGAATGGGCGCGGTGAATTTAGGTCGCGCTTTTGATGAGATGCCACGGATTCTGCGCGATCAGGTTGAAGCCGATACGTTCACTGCCTCGGGACAAGTGCGGGTTTTTACGGGGCGGATTGTTGCAACGAATGAACCGGTGCGTGTGACATTAGCGTGGACTGATGCGCCGGGCAGCACGACCGGAAACGCGTTTAACAACGATTTGGATTTGAGCGTTGAAGTCGGCGGCGTGACGTATCTCGGGAATCATTTCAGCGGTGCGTATTCAATTGCCGGCGGAACTCCAGATGCAAAGAACAATGTCGAAAGCGTTTTGTTGCCGGCGGGAGTCAGCGGTGACATCACCGTGACGATCCTTGCTGCGAATATTAATTCTGATGGCGTTCCTAATTTTGGCGGTGAACTGGATCAGGATTTCGCTCTGGTCATCTACAACGCTACCAACACGATTGTATCTCGCGTTGCGGTGGCGGAAATGAAAGTGCTGGCGGAAGGGTTTTTACCCGGTAACGGCGTTGTTGATCCTGGTGAAATGGTAAAGGTCGGTCTTGCATTGCAAAATCTCGGGACGGCGACAGCAACGAATTTATCAGTCGTGTTGAACGGCGGCGATGGCATCACGCCGATTAGCGGTGCGACGTCTTATGGTGATTTGAGTAACGATGCTCAAGCGGTGAGTCGTGAATTCACTTTTGTAGAAACAGGTGGAAACTGCGGCGATTCTGTCGAATTGAAGTTTCAGTTAAGTGATGTAAGTGGAGAATTGGGAGAAATCACAGTACCGCTGACGTTGGGGTTGAAGACGATCGAGACGCACAGTTTTACCAATGGCACGGAAATTTTGATTTCAGACAGTGGTCCGGCATCGCCTTATCCGGCGGTGATTAACGTAACGGGATTGAGCGGTGTGGTGCAAAAAGTGACCGTGACGTTGCACGGGTTTACGCATCAATGGCCGGATGACGTGGATGTTTTGTTGGTCGGGCCGGAAGGGCAGAAGGTTTTGCTGATGTCGGACTGCGGCGGGGGTAACACACGGAACGGAACAGTTATTACCTTCGATGATGCGGCAACGGCGTCGCTTCCAGATTCGGGCGCAATTGCCAGCGGCGGTTACAAGCCGACAAATTACGATACGTCATCCGATAAGTTTGCCGCGCCTGCACCTGATGTATTGGATGCGGGTTCGCTGGCGAGTTTTATTGGAACGAATCCGAATGGCGCGTGGTCGCTTTACATTCAAGACGACGGCGCGATGGATAGCGGAAGCGTGACGCACGGTTGGTCGTTGAGCATTACGACGTCGAATCTGGTCTGTGCGAGCGATAGCGAAAAATTTGCGGACATCGCGGTGGGTTTGGTGGTGGAAACGAATCAGGTGTTCACCGGAAGCAATTTCAGTTTGACGATCACTGTGACGAACGCCGGATCAAATCCGGCGGCATTCGTAGTGGTAAGCAATAGTTTGCCGGCGGCTTTTGTTTTATCGGAATTTCAATCGACACATGGAACTGCGGAGCAACAGGGGGCTTCGTTGGTTTGGTCGATTGACGCGTTGGCTGTCGGAACGGCTGCGGAGTTGGTAATTGAGGGTAAGATTCTGCTGCCCGGGAATTTTGATTTCATTGTAACAGCTACGAGTTTTACGGCTGATGAAGAAACGACCAACAACATAGCGACGCAATCTATTTCGGCGTTCAAATTTTTTGGACCGAATATTGTGATCAGCACGAACACGCCGCCGGTGTTGACGCCGATTGTGAATCGCATGGTGCATGCGGGCAGCGTGATTCAATTCACCAACACAGCGACGGATGCGGAGTCGCCAGGGAATCTCACCTTCAGTCTGCTTTCCGGGGCGCCATTGGGAGCGACGTTGAATACGACGAATGGCATTTTCTCCTGGGCTACGACGGATGCCGATGCGGGCAGTATGAATGAGATTTCGTTACAGGTCGCAGATGACGCAATGCCACCGCTGACGGATGTAAAAACGTTCTCCATTTTCGTTGCAGATCGACCGACGATCATGGACCTGACGATTACCGGTGGCGTGGCGAGTGTGACGTGGAGTTCATTGACGGGGCAATGGTATCAGTTGCAGACGACGACTAATTTCCTCGAAGCGCAATGGAATCCTGTTTTGCCGAACATTCTCGCTACCGGGCCGACGGCAACGCAAACCAACGCAGTGGACTCCGCACTACGACAATTCTATCGCGTGTTGGTGTTACCGTAATGGTGTTTTGCGTTGGGCGCGGGAATTTTTTTGCAATTAGTCGGGTAACTCCACAAACTTCCGCGCGTGACGTCGCCTTTGGCCCTCCTCTACTACGAAGATTTGATGCCCGGCAGCCAGTTGGTCAATCGCCTGCAAGACCAGCAACGCTACCGGGTGCAGGTGGCTGGTTCGCCGGAGGAATTGACCGCGCTGGCTGGCAATGCGGGCGCGATGTTGTTATTCGTCGATCTTGTATCGCGCCATACCGATATTTGCGCCTTGATCAAGAAGCTGAAAACAGATCCTTCGACGACGCATCTGCCGATAATTGGCTTTGCGGACGAGGCAGAAGTCGATTTACAGACCCGTGCCAAAGAGGCTGGAGCGACGTTGGTAGTGACCGATGCTGCGCTTTTGCCTCATCTCAACCAATTCATAGAACGGGCTTTACAAGTCGAGTAGCGATTTGAATTAGTCGCATAAATCAAGGCTTGCATTCGGTCTAAGAGGTTTTATTGTCGCCCCTGTTGCCGTTGTTCCAAGCCCAGTCACGCGTAGTTGCATGGAAGCGACTATTGCTGCCGTGATGTGAGGGTGAAAGAGCGGTGACATTCCAGGAGAGATATATGGCTAGTGGTAAAGTTAAGTGGTTTGATAACAAAAAAGGGTTTGGCTTTATCGCCCAGGAAGAAACCGGGCAGGACGTCTTCGTACACCACACGTCCATTATGGGCGGCGGTTTTCGTACTCTCAACGAGGGCGAGATTGTGACCTTCGAAGTTATCACCAGCGATAAGGGCCTCAAAGCCCAGAACGTGCATCGCGCTCAGTAACAGAGGCAATCCGTACCCGCCACGTGCCGTGGTGGAAATTTAGCGTCGCTCCAAGCGGCGACTCCCGGTATCTTACCGTCATGCCGGAATTGTCGGTCGCACCTGTCACCAGCCTCTACGTTCACGTGCCCTTTTGCGCGCAGAAATGCGAGTACTGCGCGTTTTATTCCGAAGCATCAAGCGGTGAATTGATCAACCGCTACGTCGGTGCACTGCAACGTGAGTTGGAGCTGGTGGCTGCTGATTTGCGCCCGCGTACGATCTTCTTCGGAGGCGGTACTCCATCGTTGCTCAATCTCCGACAATGGGAATCCATCCTGCGCACGATGGAACGACTGTATCTGCTGGGGGCGGAAGAATTTACCGTTGAATGTAATCCAGCCACGGTGTCGCTCGACAAAGCGAAGCTCCTTCGCTCGTTCGGCGTGAATCGCATTTCGATGGGCGTACAATCGCTGGATGAAGCGTTGCTGGATCGCCTCGGTCGCGTGCATACGCGTGAAATGGTTTTCAAATCATTCGACACGCTGCGGCAAGCGGGTTTTGACAATCTGAACATTGATTTGATGTTCGCGATTCCCGGGCAGACGATGGAAGTCTGGCGAGCGACGCTTGATGAAGCGCTGGCTCTGGGAAGTGAACATTTATCGAGCTACGAAGTGATTTACGAGGAGGACACGCCGTTGTTCACACAGATGAAGGCAGGGGAATTTGATGTGGATGAAGACCTCGCTTGCGACATGTTCGAGGAACTGGTGCAGCGTTCCGCCAATGTCGGTTTTCGGCAGTATGAAATTGCGAACTTTGCGCGTGACCAAAGAGTGACAGAAACGGTCAGTGCCAATGGTAACGGAAGCAGCTCGCAGCAATCCATTCCTCGGCTGGCCTGCAAACACAACATCAACTACTGGCGCGGCGGAGATTTTTACGGGATCGGTCCGAGTGCGACCGGTTACGTTCGCGGCGTGCGCACTAAAAACTGGTCCAACACGCAGCTTTACTGTGAGCTTTTGGAAAAAGGGCAGCGCGCAATTGAATCACGCGAAGAATTTCCGCCCCTGAAACGCGCGGGGGAGACTGCGGCGTTTGGTTTACGCATGAACGCCGGCTGGCCTTTTGCGGAGTTTCAACGTGTGACCGGTCAGGATTTGCGGGACGCCTGGGCGAATGACATGGAAGCACTCGTGCGACGCGGTTGGGGCATTCGTTCCGAAGATCATTTTCGTCTGACACCGCAAGGACTGCGATTTGCCGATGCGGCGGCGGAACTTTTTTTACGTTGATTCATGGAGCAACTCCCACCGCTCACGCCTGCCACGCTGTATCTGGTCGCCACGCCGATTGGCAATCTTGAGGACATTACGCTGCGCGCTTTGCGCGTGCTGAAAGAGTGCGACGTCGTGGCTGCCGAAGATACGCGGCGCTCTGGGCAGTTGCTGAAACACTTTGGCCTTCACAAACCGCTCTTGAGCTATTTTCAATTCAACGAAGCCAAGCGCAGCGAAGAAATTATCGAGCGTTTGCGGCGGGGCGAAAAGATTGCGCTCGTTACCGATGCGGGCAGTCCAGGCATCAGTGATCCGGGCGAACGCGTGGTCAAAGCGGCGATAGCGGCAGGCTTTCGCGTGGAAGCGGTACCTGGTGCGTGCGCGCTCGTGGCAGGACTCACGGCGAGCGGGTTGCCGACTGATGAGTTTCATTTCATCGGATTTCTGCCGCACAAATCCGGGCAACGCCGCAACAAGCTGGAATCGCTCAAAGCCTTCGACGGTACACTGGTGTTGTATGAATCGCCGTATCGCGTGGAGAAATTGCTCGGCGAACTAAACGAAGTTTTTCCCGAGCGAACCATCGTGCTCGCGCGGGAGCTGACGAAAAAGTTTGAAGAATTCCTACGCGGTACGCCTGCGGGGTTGTTAGAGCAAACGAAAACTCGAAGTCTGAAGGGCGAGTTTGTGGTGCTGATTGCTCCAGCGGAGTCGGATTAAGCTCAGATTTCAGGAGTGATTTTAGGAGTGCTTTGCACTTTGCGAGGGGCGACTAAACTGGACGGCGCGACGGTTTTTCCGAAATGTTTCAGGCCACATTCCATTCGCCTATGAACCTGAACCGATTTTTTTGTCTGCTATTGGCCGTCGTCGTGTCGGGAACTGCCTGTGCATCGCGAACCGCAAAACGCGCGGCTGATAAAAACGAATATCAAGGTTGGACGCCGCTCGAATGGTCCGTCGCGATGGCGGATTCGGAAATTGTGCGCGCGGGGGACAGTCGTGCCTGGCGCGAAGGGCGGCGCGTGAAGTGGGATTACACGGCGGGGCTCGTCACGTTGTCGTTGCTCAAGTTGAACGAGGTTGTGCCGGACGAAAAATTTGTCGCTTTCAGCAAAGACACCATCGGTTCGTTCATCACGCCGGAAGGAAAAATTCAAACCTTTAAGATGGAGGATTACAACATTGACAACGTCGCGCCGGGACGAACGGTGTTATGGTTGTATCGCATCACGGGCGATGAGCGTTACAAAAAAGCGGCGGATTTGTTGCGCGCACAATTGGCGGAACATCCACGCACAAGTCAGGGCGGCTTTTGGCACAAGCAACGATATCCTTACCAGATGTGGCTCGATGGCCTGTTCATGGGCGCACCGTTCTACGCCGAATACGCGAAGCGCTATAGCAAAGATCCTCGCGACGAATACGCCGACGTGGTGAAGCAGTTTCGGCTGATTAACGAACATCTCTACGACGCTAAGAGCGGGTTGTATTTCCACGGTTGGGATGAAAAGCGGGTGCAGGAGTGGGCAGATCGCACGACTGGCACTTCGTCAAATTTCTGGGGACGCGGGCTGGGTTGGTTTGCAATGGCGTGTGTGGATACGCTGGATTATCTGCCGAAAAATTATGCGGATCGCGAAGTCATCATTCAGACCCTGCGACAGGTATGCGATGGCGTGGTGCGATGGCAGGACGGGGAAAGCGGTTTATGGTGGCAGGTGATGGATCAGGGCGGGCGCGGCAAAAATTATCTCGAAGCCACGGCGTCGGCCATGTTCGTGTATGCGATGGCGAAAGGAGTGAATGATGGTTATCTGGAGCGAGCGAAATACACGAATGCCATTGAGCGCGGTTATCGCGGTTTGACCCAGCGGCTCATGAAACGCACGGATAACGGCGGCGTTTCGCTCACGCAATGTTGTTCGGTTGCGGGGCTCGGTTACGGACGTGACGGCTCGTTCGACTATTACATGCGCGAGCCGATTGTTGAAAACGACTGGAAAGGTGTCGGACCTTTTATTCTGGCCGGAATTGAAATGCAAAAGTTTCACAAGCTGCCAATGCATGTGGAACAACGCGTGCAATTGACCGAAGCGAAGTCAGCCGAAGGGAGTGCGAATTGGGCGGCGGTGCCGGAAATTCTGGCGCGGATTAAAGCGCCGATGTTTCCAGATCGTGAATTCAACATCACAAAATATGGTGCGTTGGCGGATGGAAAATCCGATGCGAGCGCAGCGATTGCAAAGGCGATTGCTGAATGCAATGCGGCGGGCGGTGGTCAGGTTGTTGTGCCGGCGGGCGAATATCTGACCGGACCGATTCATTTGAAGAGCGGCGTGAATCTGCATCTGGAACATGGCGCGACGTTGAAGTTCAAAACTGATCCGCAGGCGTATTTGCCGGCGGTGTTCACGCGTTGGGAAGGAATGGAATGTTGGAATTACTCACCGCTGATTTATGCAATTGACGCCGAGAATATCGCGATTACGGGAGCGGGCACACTTGATGGTCAAGCGGACGTGACGAATTGGTGGCCGTGGAAAGGGCGTTGGAAGGGGAAAGACTTGAATCCGCCAGGTACGCCGACGCAGAGCGCAGCGCGGGATCGGCTCGTGAAAATGGTCGCTGACAATGTTCCGGTGTCGGAACGGCGCTTTGGTGACGGAGATTATCTGCGGCCGCCGTTCATTCAGCCGTATCGGTGCAAGAACGTGTTAATCGAAGGCGTGCATATTCGACGTTCGCCAATGTGGGAAATCAATCCGGTGCTTTGCACCAACGTCATTGTGCGTGGCGTGAATATCTTTTCGCACGGACCGAATAACGACGGTTGCAATCCGGAATCCTGTCGGGATGTGTTGATTGAAAACACGGTGTTCGATACGGGAGATGACTGTATCGCGATCAAGTCCGGTCGCAATAACGATGGGCGGCGCATCGGAGCGCCGTCGGAAAACATCATTGTGCGCCGTTGCCAGATGAAGCGCGGTCACGGCGGTGTGACCATCGGAAGTGAAATCTCCGGCGGTTGCCGCAATGTATTCGTGGAAGATTGTGTGATGGACAGTCCGGAACTGGACCGCGCAATTCGTTTCAAATCGAATGCCGCGCGCGGCGGTGTGATGGAGAATATTTTTGTGCGCAACGTCAAGGTCGGGACGGTGGCGGACGCGGCGTTGCAGATTGATTTTGTATACGAAGAAGGCCCGAATGGTCCGCACAAGCCGGTGGTGCGTAATCTGGTCATCGAGAATCTGACAGTCGATAATGCGAAACGCGTGCTGGATATCCGCGGCTTTCCTGCGGCTGAAATCAGCGGCGTGCGCATCGCCAATTCGACGTTCAAAGGCATCACGCGAGACGACACCGTGTCGCACGCCGACGTGAAGCTGATTGACTGCAATGTCGTGCGAAAGAATTAGGGCCGATGGCCGGATTATTTTTCGCCGCAGGCGAGGACCGTCTGAAAATGTGGTGGCTGTTCTTCGGCGGCGACGACGTTGATTTCAATTTTTTTGAAACCCGCAGCTTCGAGCCAGCGATGGAGATCGCTTTCGGCGAATCCCAGCCAGCGATCGCCGTAAAGTTCACGGGCTTTGTCAAACTTGTGCGCGAGTAAATCGAGAATCAAAAGTTGTCCGTGAGGTTTGAGAAGTTTGGCGGCGCTGACCAAAGCGGCGCCCGGATCTTCAGCGTGATGCAGCGCCTGACTCAAAATCACGAGGTCAA
>CALAYC010000227.1 GCA_937894935.1 uncultured Verrucomicrobiota bacterium | reverse complement strand
CGCTGAAACCGGTTTCTATTCCGCAAGCCATGATCTTTGGCGCGGGACTGGGCTTTCTCGCCGGACTGACCGGCGTGGGCGGCGGCATTTTTCTGAGTCCGCTACTTCTGTTCTTGCGTTGGGCGGACGTTCGCAAAACAGCAGGCGTTTCCGTGGCGTTCATTCTCGTCAACTCCGCTGCGGGATTGCTCGGCCACCTTGCCAGTGTCAAAGCGATCCCTTCGGAAATTGTCTGGTGGGCGCCCGCCGCACTGGCAGGAGGACTCATCGGCGCGGAATTAGGGAGTCGTCGCCTCCCTCCCATCACTATGCGACGACTGTTGTCAGTCGTGTTGATTGTCGCAGGCGTGAAAATGTTAGCTGCGCGTTAAAGAATCTTTCGCTACTCCAAGCCGCGCTCCGTCAGATCGTCCTCATCCAATCCGAGGTAATGCCCCAGTTCGTGCAAGTACGTGGTATGAACTTCATCGCGAAACATCTCCTCATCGCTTTCGGCGAAGTTCCACAGGTTTTCCAGATAGAGAATAATCTGCGGCGGGACAGGCGACGCTGAGTATTCTTCTTCCGCAAATGCCGGCCCGGTGAACAATCCCAACGTGTCCGCATCAATTCCTTCGGCGACAAATTCCGCGTTTGGCACGCGCTCAAAAATAACCGGCAACGCCTTCGTCCGCTCGCGTAATGGCGGTGGCAATTGCATCAATGTCGCCTCCACTTCTTCGAGCGCCCACTGCTGTAGTTTGTCCCAATCGAAATTCATTCACGGCTGCGTTGCGTTCCAACTGCATCAGTTCGCGCAATCATCTGCTCCAATACTTGCGCTAAACGCTCAGCGGCAAATTTTGTATTCTGCTGCAACTGTCGCAACGCCGGAATTTTTCCCGGTGACTTCATAATCGTCCACGCCAACTTACCAAAGTTCAAACTTTGATCCGGATTCGACAGCGCATTGAAATCCAATGGTAGATCTTCTTGCGCGGTATCGGAAATCGCTCGCACGGTCGCACAAGGAATCTGATGCTCACGACAAACGCTTTGAATGATTTCCGATTCCATTTCTACCGCGTCGGCTTGCGTCGTCGCGCGCAACTGTTGTTTCTCCACCGCCGTCGTCGCAATTCGTGTCGTGCATGTGAACTTTGCCGGCAATGCTCCCGTTCGCTTCAACAATTCACTTAATCGCTCATCGGCACTGGCGAAAATCACATCACCGATTGTCAATCGATCATTCAATCCGCCCGCGAAGCCGCATGTGAACACCGTGCGTGGGAGAAATTGTTTCAATGAATCGCGAATGGCGCGTTCTGCATTCGCTCGACCGATACCCGTAAGAAGAATGGTGATGTCCGCGCGTGAGCTGATTCGTTTTCGAAACGCCGCCGCTTCCTCCTTGAGCGCGAAACACACGAGTGTTGAGCCCGCATCGCGCTTCACACTGCACGCACCGTCGTTCACTTGATGCCTGCGAGCCGTTCTTTCCAGATTCGATACAGCTCGACCGTCGCTCGCACGTCGCGCAGACAATATTCCGCGATCTCGCGAAACTTTCCTTCGTTCAACAGAGTGGTCACATCCATGCCTGTCACACCATACGCTTTGGGCGAATCGATACCGAACGCCTTGCAGTAAAAATCCAGATTGAACCGCCGCGCCGCACCCTCTCGTCCGCTCACGCCATAAAACGTAAGTTGTTCAGCCAAATCACAATGCGGCTCTGTGGCGTAACGATAACCGAGCCAGTTTTTCCTGGTAATCGGCACATTGAGCGTCGCGGAGCGGAGATACAGAAATGGCACGTCGAAGCCACGCCCGTTGAAGGTCACGATCTCGTCATAGTGCTTGGCGACGTCCCAGAAAGCGGTGAGCAATTCCACTTCATCCGCGCACGGCATGAACTCCACCGGACCGCCTTCCGCGTCGTCTTCAAAATCATCCGCGGTGTAAAGCACCTGACCGCGCATCGAATCGGCATTCAACATTGCGATGCACACAACCTGACCGGTGAACGGCCAGAGCGCGAACATGCGTTGAATTTCTTCCCGGCGAGCGAGGCGTTGGGCTTCATCGGGAATCTTCTCCGCTTCACGCAACAGGTATTCCTGTTGCACCTCATCAAAATTTTCCAGCGGCTGCGCGGAGGTCTCGATATCGAAAACAAGTTTGGCCATGGACGAGGTGATGAATCTGACGAGGAAATGAAAAACCAGGATGGAAAACCTAACTTACTCACCAGGCTTTCCATCCCGGTTGACTCAGTAAACTTACTTCTTCTTCTTACCGGCTTTCTTGGCTTTCTTCTTAGCGGCCACTCGAACTCACCTCCGATCTGTTGTGGGTTGTTGACTCGGTGTTCTCAGGCAAATTTTTTGTGCTCAACGCCGGGACAATTGCGTTGTATGTGAAAGCGTCGTTGCATTGCAAATGTTTTTTTTCGTTTTTGCATGCTCATGTGTCAGCGCACAAACTCGACTTCAGAAAAATTTTTCTGTGAAATGACAACGATGTCATCATCGTCGTCGCGCCAATTCGTTCGTCCGCTCGTCCAGAATCTCCATGCATACGTTCCGGGCGAGCAACCGAAGATCAAAGGTCTCGTCAAACTCAACACGAACGAGAATCCATATCCACCGGCGCCACAAGTGTTGAAAACCATTCGCGCCGCAGTTGATGACCGGCTGCGCCTGTATCCCAATCCCACCGCGGAAAACCTGCGCATCAAACTCGCCAAACTGCATCGTTGCCGACCGGAAAACATCATCGTAGGCAATGGTTCCGACGAAGTGCTCGCACTCGCTGTGCGAAC
Organism: uncultured Verrucomicrobiota bacterium; assembly: GCA_937894935.1. GTDB lineage: Bacteria > Verrucomicrobiota > Verrucomicrobiia > Limisphaerales > JADLHS01 > JADLHS01. The sequence continues at coordinate 6,564 of CALAYC010000227.1, read as the reverse complement.
ATTTGTCGAACCTTCGTCAACAACGCCAGCAAAAAAACACCGCGCCGGCAAAGCAGATCGAAGCAGCGCATCGAAAAGTTGCGTGCAATATTTCACGCCGAGCTATTCGCTTTATCCGGTGTTGGCTGATACGCATGGCGCGTTGAATAATCCCGTGCCGCTAAATTCCGATTTCAATTTGCCTTCAGTTGCAGAGTTGAAACGCGGTAAGCAATGGAATTTCACTGCGGCTCTCACATTCATTACTACGCCGAACGCACCCAGCGGACGTGGTTACGCTACAAGCACGCTGGATCAACTTTGTGCGGCGCAACGTGGCGTCGTGATTCTGGATGAAGCGTATGTGGATTTTGCTGCTGAAAACGCGATGAAGCTCGCTTTGAAGCATCCGCATGTGCTCGTGGCCCGAACTTTTTCCAAAGCGTATTCCCTCTGCTTTCAGCGCGTCGGATATTTTGTCGGTCACGCCGACCTCATCGCCGCGTTGCACAAGATGCGCGACAGTTACAACGTCAACGGCCTCGGTCAGATTGCCGCTGAAGCGACGCTCGACCAGCTCAATTATTATCGTGCTAACTTCCGGAAAATTATCGCCACGCGCGAAAAACTGAGTCGCGATCTGACCAGACTCGGATTCCGCGTTTTTCCGAGTCAGACCAATTTCATTCTCGCACAACCGCCATTGTTCCCGGCTAAGCAGTGGTTGCAAAAACTGCGCGACCGAAAAATTCTCGTCCGCTGGTTCAGCGCGCCGGAAGTGAGTGACTATTTGCGCATCACAATCGGTACCGCCGCAGAGGCAGCCACGTTGGTCAAAGCAACGCGGGAAATTCTGCGCGCGAAGGCGTAGCTGCCAAATCTCCAAGCTCCAACATCGAGTCGCTCTACAATTACAGCACCGGACAGCCGTAATTCGTCTTTTGATTTGCTTTGCAATTTGGCGCGTCTCTGATGCTTCACTGCGCCATTCATAAACAAGACTGTCTCTTTTTTGGAACAAGCATACTCCTCGCGCCATCACCATCAATCCGTTAGCCCCGGGGCATTCATTTTGCTCCGCAGGCAGCGTGTACCAGGAATATTTCCGCCTGACTGAAGCGCCGTTCGACATTACGCCGAACCCGCGATTCATGTTTTATTCCGCGAAACATCGCGAGGCGTACAATCACCTGCTGTACGGCATCCGCGAACGCAAAGGTTTCGTGCAACTGACCGGCGAAGTGGGCGCGGGTAAAACGACGTTGTGTCGCGCGGCGCTCGAACAACTTGAGCAACATTACACCGTCGCGTTGATTCTCAATCCCATCATGAGCGCCGACGAACTCATGCGCGCCATCGGGATTGAATACGGTTTGCCGGTCACCGGTCTCGACCGACTCACAACGCTCGCCGTCATCAATCAATTTCTCCTGCAACAGGTGGATCGCGGACGCGACACCGTGCTCATCATTGATGAAGCGCAGGATTTGACGGACGACCTCCTCGAACAGGTGCGGTTGCTTTCAAATCTCGAAACCAACAATCGCAAGCTGCTGCAAATCGTTTTAATGGGACAACCCGAGTTGCGCGATCGCTTGAACAATTCCAAGCTTCGCCAACTGCGCCAACGCATCACCGTGCGTTATCATTTGCCGCCGCTGTCTTCCGCCGAAATGGCGAAATACATCACGCACCGCCTGCACACCGCCGGTGGCAACGGCAAACCTTATTTCACCAAACCCGCGCTCTGGCGCGTCTATCGTTACAGCCACGGCATTCCGCGCCTCGTCAACGCACTTTGCGACAAAGCGCTGCTTGCCGGTTACGTGCATAAAACCGGTCGCATTAATTTCAAACTCGTCGGACGCGCCATCCGCGAACTCGAAGGAAACATTTAAGTTGCCATGAGCCTCATCAACGAAGCCCTCAAACGCGCGCAGCAAACGCAGCAGGAAAATCCTCCGCCTACTCCGCCGTTGGAATTTCGTCCCGTCGAACCCGACCAACGCGCCCCTCGACGTACCGCGTTGTTGGTCGTCGGACTGACCGTAGTAATCATTGCGTTGCTCGGTCTCTCAGGATTGTTGATTCGCGTGATGCAAGCATCGAAGCAAACTCCGTTGACCGTTGCGGCGCGAACCAACGATCCCGTTGCTGTCGAACCTGCACCAGAGGCAACGCTCACGCCTGAAATCACGGAGATTGCGGATTCTGTTCCTGCCGAAGCTCCAATCGAAGCCGACGTCACCAATGCAGAGGCAATTGTTCCGGCACCAGCGGAGATTGAAGCCGCACCCCAACCGCCGCCACTCAAATTGCAGGGCATTTTCTTCAACCCGCAAAATCCGTCCGCCATCGTCAGCGGTAAGAGTGTTTATCTTGGCGACCGCGTAAACAACTTTCAGGTCATCGCTATCTCGCCCGTTGCCGTAATTCTCGCGAGCTCCACGGAAACCAATGTTTTGAGTTTGTCTGAATAACGGTTTCCCGGCACTCTCCGCGCGCATGATTGCCACGTTCAGGGAACAAATGGCGAAGTCGCCGGAGTATGCGCGCTTCATGCCGTTCCTGATTTTCGTCGTCATCACGTTTTTTGGCGGGATGATGGGCGGCAATTCCATGTTCTGGCTCTACGCGCTGAAGGTCGGCGTCGGCCTGTGGCTGATTCGCGAGATGCGCCCTTACGTCTCCGAAATCCGTTGGACATTCAGTTGGCAAGCCGTGCTGATGGGCGTGCTGGTATTTGTTGCCTGGGTCGGACTCGATCCGTTTTATCCAAAAAACAATCTGCTTTTCAAAGACACGGAGGAAAGCATCTGGAATCCGTTCACACGCTTCGGCGAAAGTTCCATGATCGCCTGGACGCTTATCGTAATCCGTATTTTCGGCATGACCATCGTTGTGCCGCCACTGGAAGAAGCTTTCTATCGCTCGCTGGTTTACCGCTACATCATCAAATACGATTTCACGAAAGTACCGCTCACGCACTTTGACGGCATCGCGTTGGCTCTGTCGGCGTTGTTGTTCGGCTTTGCGCATTTCCAATGGCTGCCGGGCATCATGTGCGCTATCGCGTATCAATGGCTTGTGCTGCGTCGCGGTCATCTCGGCGACGCCATGACCGCTCACGCGATCACCAATTTCCTGCTCGGCGTTTACGTCGTGTGGAAAGGCGGCGAAGCCTGGAAATTCTTTTAATCAACCCACTGTCCAGCGCGGATTCATCGATCAAAGCCTCCGCCCCGCGTCATTTTCGCATCACTCAAATCGTCTGCTTGTTTGAATTCCCATTGGAAGCCGCCGCCTGGCTCTGTTACGTTCTGCTCAGCAAACAATTAACCGGAGTCACATCATGCCACAGGCCATAATGGATCCCGGCGAGGTTCGCCGGTTTGCCGAGGAGTTGAAACGGTTCAACATTGAAACCCAAAACCGCATGGCGCTGTTGCAAGCACGGTTCGCCGCGCTTGGCGACACCTGGCAGGACCAGGAACACGCCAAATTCTCCGAGGAATTTCGCGACACCATGAAGGTGCTCAAGAAATTCATCGACAGCTCGAATCAACACACGCCATTCCTTCTGCGTAAAGCGCAGCGGATTGAAGAGTATTTGAATCAGCATTGAGGATGAAATCGTCGTCCACGCACCAAGGTCGCGTTTTCGAGGATTGGAACTTCTCTGGAGCTCGGAACTTGGAATCTGGAATTTTTCACCGTGCCTGATCGCGCCAAAATCACATCGCTCGAAGCGCTCGAATTATTTCGCGCTCGTCTCATCATCTATCGCGACAAAGCGAGTCGCGTGTTGGACGAGGTCAGCGATGAAGTTACGCGCACGCGCCTCTGGCTGGAGAACGATCGCCCGGCCTATTGGCAGAATCAGATCCGGCGGTTGAATCGGGAACTGGAACAGGCGCAACAGGAACTTTTCAGCGCGCGCGTTTCGGATTTGCGCGATTCCACCGTTAACCAACAAACCGTCGTGCAAAGACTGCGACGCGCCATCCGCGACGCCGAGGATAAATCCAAAACCGTGAAGCAATGGCAGCGGCAATACGATACGCGCGTCGAAATGCCCGCGCGTCAGGTCGAAAAGCTACGCCATTTTCTCGGGCACGATTTGAACAAGGCCATTGCGTATTTGACCGAAGCCATTAAAAGCATTGCTGCCTATTCGGATCTGCGCCCCGCGTCAGCCGGTCCGGTCGAACCGGAAAATGCTTCTTCCCAGGAGTCGCAATCATGAGTGCTACGCAAAGTCGCCTGAACGGCTTGACCAATGAATTGAAAGCCGACTGGGAGCAAACCAAACATTATTGGAATGACGCCAAGAGCCGCGAATTTGAAGAACGCTTCATGAACGAGTTGTTTCCCGCGGTCAATCAGGCCATCGTTACCATCGAATCCCTTGAACGCATCCTCGCCAAACTCCGCCAAGATTGCCAATAGCCCCCGCAGCGTGGCCGAAACCGTCGCTTTGCTCGATCGGTTGCGCCGGACCGTGCGCGATGCGGTGACCCGCCGTACGGAATTGGAAAAAGAAGCCGCGCTGCGCAGCAGTCGCCTGCGCGCTCAGCACGAACAGGCCATTGCCAACGAACGCGCGCGTTGGGTCGCAGAAACAACCAAGGTCAATGAAACGGCTGCCGCACAACAAGCGGCGATTGAATCCCGCACCGCTGCACGTCGCAATCGTATTACCAAGGCACTCGAAAACGCCCGTCGTCAGCGGCTGCAACCAATCGAGAACGAAGAAAGCAAACACAACTTCGCCAATCAAAGCGGCCTGTTGGAAGCGGAACGCGTGCGCGATGCGGCGTTGCAGGACAGCAAAGCGCGCCATGAAGCTTTTACCGCCGAACTCGCGAATGAGTGGGCTGCGTTGGATCAACTTGGCACGCGCGGTCGCGCGACGCTCAGCGGATTTCGGTCCCTCGCCAGACTTTTCGTCTCGCCACCGGCCTCCGCCAGTCCGGAGCCGACCGGAGATCAGAACGCGTTACTGGAACAAGTGCGCGCGCAACGCGACCTCGCTCTCCAGGAACTGTCGCGCTGCAACACACTCGTTTTGCCGGTGTTCTTCCGCGTGTTCCGACTCTGGCTGTTATTGCTGCTGGCCTTGCTGCTGCCGTTCGCGTTTGTGCCAGAACTGCGACGCTTTGAATTCGCCGCCGTTTCCACCAACGTCTGGCTCTTAATCGGTGGCGCAGTGATTGGCATTCTGCTGCTCCACTTTCTCACCGGGAAAATGATTTCGGCGCGCGCCCTGGCTGCGGCAAAAGCTTACGCCAACGCCACCAAACTGGCTGAGGCTTGCGGCCAGACTGCCGAAGTGAATTTTGAAAACGAAACGAAACGCATTCACGCCGACTACGCGGCAACCACGCAATCGTTGAATGAAACCTGGAAGAAAAATCGTAATCGGGTACGGGATTTACGCAGCGAAACAATTGCCCAAGTCGATGCACATGCTCGAAAGGTCAATGACCAAAACGAAGAGTTGCTACGCGTCACGTTGAAGCGCATTCAGGAAACGCAGGCGCAACAACTGAAAGAAATTGAAGAACAATCGGCCGCAGCGATTCAGAAACTCGAAGCTGACTTCACCGAGAATCTCAATCGCATCAATGCCACCCGTGATAGCGCGCTGAATGCGATTGACGCTGACTGGCAGAACGTCGTGCTTCCCACCATTGCCGTGCTGCAACAGGCGGCTCACGCAGTACAAACTGATTTTCCGGCGTGGAACGAACCGATCTGGAGATCGCTGCACTTACCTGAGCAATTTCTCGCCGCCGCACCGTTTGGCTCATTGATGGTAGATGTCGAGCAATTGGCCGATGTTTCTTTGACGGGACGACATCACAATCTGCCGGATACCGGCCCGCTTCGCGTTCCAGTACAACTCGCCATTCCGCAACAGGCGTCAGTGTTATTTGAAACGAAATCATCAGGACACGAACAGGTCATCGGCGCGTTAAACAATCTCATTCTGCGTCTGTTGACCAGCGCCCCGCCCGGCCGATTGGCGTTCACCATTATTGATCCCGTCGGACTGGGGCAGAACTTTGCCGGAATCATGCACCTCGCTGATTTCGAAGAGCGCGTCATCAACAGTCGCATCTGGACGCAGCCGGCGCAGATTGAACAACGCCTTGCTGACCTGAACGAACACATCGAAAAGGTCACACAAATGTATCTGCGCAACGAATACGAAACGTTGGCCGAATACAATGCGCAGGCCGGTCGCCTTGCGGAAAAATATCATTTCCTCGTCATCGCCGATTTCCCGACCAGCTTTACGGAAGTCGCGGTCAAACGCCTGCAAAGCATTGCCGCCAGCGGCCCGCGTTGCGGCGTGCATCTGTTAATTCATTGGGATCAACGCAAGACTGCGCCTGCGGAATTTGTTCCCGACGAATTGCGCAAGAACGCGATTTGCATTGTGCCGAAAGGGGATGGATTCGCGCTGGCCGATGCGAATTGGGATGGCACTGAACTTTTGCTGGATGCGCCACCGGCGGATGAAATGCTCACGCAAATCCTGCAACAAATCGGCAAAGCGAGCACAGATTCGTATCGCGT
>CALAYC010000226.1 GCA_937894935.1 uncultured Verrucomicrobiota bacterium | reverse complement strand
GAAGGGGACATTATCTCCTGAGTTGTAATGGGGACATTTCTAAAGAGTTTTGACAATATAACAACGCAACACTTGCCGTCCCGCCACGCAACCGCTTCACTGGCCGCATGTGCTTTATTCAGAAGGCGCCGAAGGCCTTCGCCCCTGATCACCGGATGATCTGCCGAATTCTGTTCGGATTTTTTGCATTTGGCGCGGTATTACTGCCGATCGTCACCGCAGCAAACGACTCCTTAATCAAAGCGGAATTGCAAACGCGTCGCACCTGGACATTTGGCAACGTGCATTTCAGCAACGAATTTTCCGGTGCGCGTTTGAACGATTGCGAAGTGCTCAGCCCGAATGAATTTCGCGTGGTAATTGCTCCCGAGCATACTCCAATCAATCGCAGTCCGTGGTATGCCTTCCAGGTCTGGTCCGAGAAAAAACAACGCATCACGCTCCGCTTCTCTTACACCTACGGTTCGCCGCGCACTCGTCCGTGGCTCAGTCGTGATGGCGAAAAATGGGAACAGTTTCCGATCCAAAAAATCTTTTCCGATCCGGACACCGGCGAACGCTCACTGGAAATCACTATCGGGCCGAAGCCTCTGTGGATTGCCGCGCAAGAAATGATCGGTGTGAAGCAACTCAATGACTGGACTGATGCGAAGTGCAAACTTCCGTTCGCTCAGTCGAGCGTCATTGGCCAATCCATCGAAGGTCGTCCGCTCCGACAATTCGTTCTCAGCGAAACCACCAACGCCAACTACATCTTCGTCATCGGGCGGCAACATCCGCCCGAAATAACCGGCACGATTGGTCTGATGAGTTTTGTGGACACCGTGGCCAGCAAGTCGAAACTCGCAAAACAGTTCCGCTCCGAATTTCAAACAGTCGTCATTCCGCTGGTGAATCCCGATGGCGTCGAACACGGTCATTGGCGCAGCAATCTCGGCGCGGTGGATTTGAATCGTGACTGGCGTGAATTTGTGCAACCCGAAAGCCGTGCCGCGCGTGACGCCATTTTGAGTTTTGCCCAACAGCCCGGCGCGCGAGCATTTGTCTTCATTGATTTTCATTCCACGCACACCAACATCTATTACGCGCAGCCGGAAACTCAGCCGATTTTCCCCTCGAATTTTACCCGGCGCTGGCTCGACGCGATTAACACCGCCTATCCGCAATTTGGGTTCGATCGCGACAACGGCCATAACGTCGGCAAAGCAACTTCCAAAGCCTGGGCCAATGGCACTTTCGGCATACCGGGCATCACGTGGGAATTCGGTTACGCCACCGACCGAAAAACCATTCGCAAAGCCGCGGCGGTCGGCGCGGAAGAACTCATGCGCCTGTTGCTGGATGAAGCCGCGAAGCTGAAAGCCGAGCCGACTCGCGTCGCCGCATCCGCAGATTGACGGATTGCGCAACACACCCCATTGCGTCAGGCTGAGCCCGTTCCGCCAAACCCGGAACGTTGCGCATGACTCGATCCAAACTCCTTGCGGGGACAATTCTGTCTTTTGCCGTACTCGCGTTCCATTCGAACGCTCGCGCAAACCTGATTTTCAATTTCATTCCGGAGCCGGGCACGCCGCAGATTGTCATTGATGGATTTCAAAGCGCTGCAAATCGCTGGTCCGCGGTCATTGCCGACTCCATTACCATCAACGTGCAGATCGGCTTCAGTTCGCTCGGACAATTTGTTGTCGCGCAAACCGGCAGCGATTTTCGGGAATACTCCTACACCGATACCCGAGCAGCGCTCGCCGCTCATCGCACTTCCGCAGATGATTACTCCACGTTTGCGGCGTTACCAACCACCGACAGCTATCAGCGCCTCATCAATCACACCAGCAACAGCCCGCACGGACCAAACAGCGCGACGCCGTATCTTCAGTCCATGGACCGTGTCGGAATAACTACAGCCAACGCCAAAGCACTCGGATTACTCGGCCCGACGAGTTCGCTCGACGCGATACTGCGATTTAACTCCGATCTCGCATTTGATTTTAATCCCGACGACGGCATTGCGTCGGGGTATTACGATTTCGTCGGGGTCGCAACGCACGAACTCGGCCACGCACTCGGATTTATCAGCGGCGTGGACGATCTCGATCAACTGGGCGGCGTGCTGCCGGACAATGCTTTCAGCTCGAACCTGATTGATCTCTTTCGTTTTTCTGAATTGAGTTTTTCACTCGGAGCGGGAGTCACTGATTATACGGCGGATGCTCGATTGAAGTATTTTTCACTCGACGGCGGCGCTACCGCGCTCACCTATTTTTCTAATGGAATGATCTTCGGCGGCGGTAACCAGGCCAGTCATTGGAAAGATTTTCTGGGCGCCGGACTCATGGACCCCACTGTCGCCCTTGGTGAACTGATGCAGCTTACGGAAACAGATTTACGCGCTTTCGATGTGCTCGGTTACACACTTGTGCCGGAACCCACTTCCGGCGCGCTGTTGCTGGTCAGCGGTTTAATTCTCTGGCGTTATCGGTTTCCCCAACCGAAACGCTCCGTCAGCGGCCAGTAAACGAAGAATTGTTTTCCAATAATATTCGTTCCGGCGAATTCGCCCCAAGTGCGGGAATCGAGACTGTTCATCGTGTTATCCCCCATCACCATGTAATGATTCGGCCCCAATTCGCGGACGACTGTTTCGTTTGGAAACAGCGGCGCTAAACCCGTTCGGCCGGTGACCTGTTCACAAACGAAATCGTTGACGTGACCGGAAAACTCGCTGTCTGCTGGTGGTTTGTCAGGATCAAACGAATAGACTCTTTCAAATCGTGGCGTAGTTTGATCGAGCCGTTTGCCGTCGATAATCAGGTGACGATCATTACCGATCTGCACGCGTTCACCCGGCATCGCCACGAGTCGTTTGATGTAAAACTGGTCCTGCGGCAACATCCGGATGCCCGCCGTTTGAAACACCGCAATTTCTCCGCGCGTCGGTTTGCGAAAGTTGTAGGTCAACCGATCCACAAATAAATGGTCGCCCGCTTGAATCTTCAGCCGCAGCACTGTATCGCCTTTCCGATATTGCATTCCGGGCTCGAGCCCGCAGCGCTTGACCAAATCGCTTTGGCCGTAATCCGGCGGAAACCAGATGTAATGCGTTTTGCCGCCGATCACGAGGGTTTGCCAGAAGTTGATGATGCGAATGCCCACCGGGTTGTTCACCCGCTCCAATACCCCATCCGCTTTGGCTTTTATTTCCAAATAAGAAATACCCGCCAGTCGATCTTTCATCCGTTGCCAGCCGGTCGGAAACTCTGCAGGCGGTCGTTGATTTCCTTCAGCCGCGAGGTTCGCTCGACAACGCGCGCGATCTTCCGGCCGATGATACATGTAGCACGCCGTATAATCCGGTGTGGACGTCACCCCATACAATGTCGGCTGCATTGAGCCGGTCGGAATCTTAAACGGTTGAACGAAGAACGTGCGAATGCCCATCGCCACAGCCAACGCAACTAAAAACACTTCGACGTTCTCGCGATACGACGCGTGCGGATAGGGCTTGAGCCATTGATTCGCGACCTGCTCCAGTTTTTTCATCTCCTCGCGAAGTTCCGCTGCGGAAATATTTTTACGCGTCGCGGCTTTCAGGTCAGCGATACCGGCAGAAACTTTCGCAATCGCATCCGCCGAGAGAATGTCGCGTTGCGCGTTAAGCATGTTACGCACGTGCTTCCACATGTGCGTAGCGTGACGCACGGTCCGGGAGATGAACCAGCGATAATTCATAATCGAAAGGCGCGAGGCGAAGGTCGGTCGTGCGAACGTCGCGGCGCGCGCGCCTTCAATTCCGGCGCGCGACACTCGACGTTAAACGCTCGACTCACGGTCATGTTTTGAGCACTTCGATGAAGGCTTCCTGCGGGATATTGACGTTGCCGATGGATTTCATCCGCTTCTTACCTTCTTTCTGCTTCTCAAGCAACTTGCGTTTACGCGACACGTCACCGCCGTAACATTTCGCCGTAACGTCTTTGCGGAACGCGCTCACGGTTTCAGAAGCAACGATCTTTCCACCGATCGCCGCCTGAATTTTCACCGCGAACTGCTGCCTGGGAATCACTTCCTTGAGCTTTTCCGCCAACGCACGTCCGCGGCCCTCGGCTTTCGAACGATGCACGATACATGAGAACGCGTCCATCGGCTCAGCGTTCACCAACATGTCGAGCTTCACCATGTCGGATTCCTGATAACCCGCCGGCTCGTAATCCATCGAGCCGAATCCGCGCGTGATGCTTTTAATGCGGTCATGGAAATCAATCAGGATTTCATTCAACGGCAGCGACGCCGTCAACATGACGCGTCGAGCATCGAGCGTTTCCGTATGATCCACCGAACCGCGTTTTTCTGAAATCAACGCCATCATGTCGCCGATGTTCTCGTTCGGACAAATCACGAACGCCTTCACCATCGGTTCTTCGATCCGGTCAATGTGCGTCACGTCCGGCAGGAACGCGGGATTATCCACTTCCTTCATCGTGCCATCGGTGAGATAGACCTTGTACACCACGCTCGGATACGTCGCGATGATGTCCATGTTGTATTCGCGCCGCAGCCGCTCCTGCACAATTTCCAGATGCAGCAATCCGAGGAAGCCGCACCGGAAACCGAATCCGAGTGCCACCGACGTTTCGGTCGAATACACGAAAGCCGAATCGTTCAACTTCAACTTTGCCATTGAAGTTTTGAGCGCTTCGTAATCCGCGGTGTTAATCGGGTAAATACCGCTGAAAACCATCGGATGAATCTCTTTGAAGCCAGGCAACTCCGCCGACGGATTCCGCGCGTCGGTAATCGTGTCGCCCATCTTTACATCACTCGGACTCTTGATGTTCGCCGTGATGTAACCGGTTTCGCCGGCTTCCAATTTTTCGCGCGTGTACGGTTTCGGATTGAAACTGCCGACCTCCTTCACTTCGTAGGATTTTCCGGAGTGCAACAGTTTGACCATCATCCCCGGCTTAATCTCGCCGTTGAAGACGCGGATGTGCGTCACCACACCTTTGTAAGTGTCGAAATAGGAATCGAACGCCAACGCCTGCAAACTCGGTTCGCCCGTCGGCTTCGGCGGCGGCACACGTTCAATGATGGCTTCGAGAATTTCTTCGATGCCGATGCCTTGTTTGGCGCTGCACGGAATCGCCCATTCGCTCGGCACGGCCAACACATCTTCCAATTGCTGCTTGGCCTGCGCGACGTTCGCGTGCGGCAGGTCGATTTTGTTAATGACCGGAATGATGGTAAGGTCTTGCTTCGCCGCGAGATGGTAATTGGCGACGGTTTGCGCTTCGACGCCTTGTGCCGCGTCAATGACCAGCAACGCGCCTTCGCACGCGCTCAAGCTGCGCGACACTTCATACGCGAAATCCACGTGACCAGGCGTATCAATCAGGTTCAACTCGTACGTCTCCCCGTTCTTCGCCTTGTAAAGCATCGTCACCGGATGCGCTTTGATCGTGATACCGCGCTCCTTTTCCAGGTCCATCGCGTCCAGCAATTGATCCTCCATCTCCCGCGTCGTAACCGTGCCGGTGCGATGCAACAGCCGATCCGATAGCGTCGTCTTCCCATGATCAATATGGGCGATGATGCTGAAATTACGTATATGCGCCGCGTCCATCCAAATTCTTACTCGTTAATTTTTGCTTACCATAACCGGAGAATCGCTCCCCGACCAGAGCGCGGCAGGATAATGAGAAAGACCGTGAAGAAAAGGAAAATGGCGCACCCGAGCTGGTGCGCCTGACAAAAGTATCCTGGCCGAACGTTCTCTTGAGCGTGTTGTCTCCCTACCGCAGACAGCCGCCTTTTTGAATTTCCGCAAAGCGGCCTTCCAACCACAACCGTGCTTTTTCGTAACTTTTCTTTTGCAGATAATGCCGCAGATCCGGCGACGCGGTGGGCGGCAATTGATTCGCCAGTTCTTCCACGCGCTGCAAATACGGCAACAGTTTCGGTTTGGGATTAGCCGTCGCCATCCCGTTCACCGTTGCTTCCAGCTCCAGCAATGCTTCTAAAATCTCGCGTTCCAGTAGCGTCATCAATCAACCGGTTTCCTTGATCATTTCGTAAGCGACGGCCCGATTTCTCAATCCTTTTCGCGGCGTCGGTTACAACACGTTCAACGGTGCGTCGCCGACTGTTTGATGGCAAGCGGGATTTCTCTCGCACGCCAACAAATCCCCGCCCGCATTTCGTGCCTTGCTCCGAAATCGCCGCCAGCGTGGGGTCGTCACCCACTTCAGCCATCCGTGCTTCGGAGTAAAGTGATGTGGGGTCGCAAGTAATGAAGGATAGACTACGCATTCTGTTTTTGGAGGATGTACCGTCGGACGTTTCGATGGTGCAGCATGAATTGCAGAAAGCGGGCCTCGACGTCCACATCCGGCGCGTGGACACCCGGACCGATTTTCTGCACGAGTTGAGCACTAAACCCGACGTAATTCTGTCTGATCACGGTTTGCCTGCTTTCGATGGTTTCGCCGCGCTGGCTCTCGCGAAACAAAAAACCCCCGAGATTCCGTTTATTTTCGTGACTTCTTCGATGGGCGAAGAAACGACCATCAAAGCGTTCGAACAAGGCGCGAATGATTACGTTCTTAAAAATCAACTCGCCAAACTCGCGCCGGTGGTAAAACGCGCTTTGCGTCGCACGTTGCGAAAACCCAGACGCGACACCCCGTCCGAAATCATTCACTTTCAACTGCTCGCCGAAACCTCCCGCGACTACGCCATTGCGGAAATCAATCCCGATGGCGTCATCAAATTCTGGAACATCGGCGCCGAGGAACTCTTCGGTTTAAGTGCTGCCGAAGCCTTGGGACAATCAATCGGGATTTTATTCGAACCGGAAGAAGTTGCGGCCGGGCGCGTACGCATCGCGCTGGATAACGCGGCCACGAAAGGCATTTACGAGGAAGAACGGGTCCGCGCGACGCCAACCGGAAACTTCATTTATCTGCAAATTTTCCTGCGCCCCTTACGCATCGCGGACAAACTCGTCGGTTACGGCCTGCTGGCGCATCGCATCGCCAATCCCGTGACCGTTCAACGTTCCCTGCCCACCACCGATGAACGCTATCGGCAATTGGTGGAAACCTGTCCGTGCGCGTTGCTGGTGATCAGTCCGACCGGTCAGATTGTTTACAACAATTCCGCCGCCGCCCGGTTGTTGGGCGCGCAACATCGCGATGATCTCCAAAAACGCACGTTTCAGCAACTGTCACGTCCCGGCGATGCCACCCGGATTCTGGAACGAATCCGTTCCGCGCGCGACCAGGCGGGATTTGTCGAACATGAATTAATCCGTCTCGATGGCACGCACGTGCCGGTGGACATCTCCGCCACCTCAGTGAACTATCTCGGCGTACCGCAATTGGAACTGGTGGCGTATGACATCACCGAGCGCAAACGCGCTGAACAAGCACTGAAGGAACGCGAGCATCATCTCCGCAGCATTCTTGAAACGGCACTCGATGCGATTATTTCCATCGACCACGAAGGTCTGATACGCGAATGGAATCCGGCAGCCGAACGCATGTTCGGTTACACTCGCGCCGAAGCTTTGGATCATCCGGTGGAACAACTTGTCGTGCCGGAGTCGCTGCGCAAATCCTATCGCAGCGGTTTGATTCAATATCTGATGACCGGCGCGTGCAGTCTCGTGGGTCGTCCCGTGGAATTGACCTTACGCCGCGCGAGTGGCGAAGAATTTCGCGTTGAACTTTCCATCACGCGCAACGGCACGCTCGACAAACCGACTTGCACCGCGTTGGTGCGCGACATCACGGAACGCAAGAAAGCCGAAGCCGCGTTGCAACGCAGCGAAGAATATTTCCGCATGCTCGTGGACGGCGCGAAGGATTACGCCATTTACATGCTCGATGCAAATGGTTGCGTCGCTGGATGGAATGCCGGCGCGGAACGACTCGAGGGTTACAAAGCCGAGGAAATCATCGGCGAACATTTTTCCCGCTTCTTCTCGGCAGAAGACATCGCGGCCGGCGTTCCTGATGCGATTCTGAAACGCGCGGAAAAGGATGGTCGTCATTGGAACGAAGGCTGGCGCATTCGCAAAAACGGCAGTCGCTTCTGGAGTCGCGGCGTGATGACTGCCTTGCGCGATTCTTCCGGGCGACTTCAGGGTTTTTCTAAAATCGCTCACGACCGCACCGAACAGAAACGTCACGAAGAGGAAATTTTGCGACTCAACCAGACGTTGGAACAACGCGTCATCGAACGCACCGCGCAATTGGCGGCGGCGAACGAAGAACTCGAAGCATTCAGCTATTCCGTTTCCCACGACCTCCGCTCGCCGCTGCGACATATCACCGGTTACATCGACATTCTTCGCGCTGAAACCGCCAAAACGCTTTCCGAATCCAATCGTCAGCATCTGGACACCATCGCGGCGTCGGCGGGAAAAATGGGGGAGTTGATCGATGCCTTGCTCGCCTTTTCCCGCTTGGGCCGAGCAGAAATGCGGCGCGCGCTGGTGCATCTCGATGCGATCACCGAACAAGCCCGACGGGATATTCACGACGATATCAAAGGTCGCAAAATCGAATGGCACATCGGGCCAATGCCAACCGTTCGCGGTGACGCATTTCTGCTGCGTCAGGTAATGGTCAATCTGTTGGGCAACGCCGTGAAGTACAGCCGGCATCGCAATCCCGCACGCATTGAAGTCGGCGCGCAAAATTCCAAACACGAAGTCGTCGTCTGGGTGCGTGACAACGGTGTGGGATTCGACATGCGGTTTGCCGATAAATTGTTCGGTGTATTTCAACGACTGCATCGCGCGGACGAATTTGAAGGCACGGGCATCGGACTCGCCAATGTGCGTCGCATCATTCACCGACATGGCGGTCGCATCTGGGCGGAAGGAAAAGTGGACCAGGGCGCGACGTTCTATTTTTCCCTTCCCAAACAAGCGAAAGGAGGCACTTCATGAAACCACACCGCTGGATTCTGTTGGCAGAAGACAATCCCCATGACGCCGAATTGACCATCCGCGCGTTGACCGTCGGCCCGCCGTCCGTTGAAGTGTTACTCACTCGCGATGGACAGGAAGCGCTCGATTGTCTGTTTCGCCGCGAAAAATTTCGCGATGCGCCTGCGGAGCTTCCGACGCTGCTACTGCTTGACTTGAAAATGCCACGCGTTGACGGCCTTCAGGTGCTTGAGCAGGTCAAAAACGATCACCGCTTCAGACTCGTTCCCGTTGTCATCTTCAGTTCCTCCCGCGAGGAAACTGATCTGCTGCGCAGTTATGAACTGGGCGCGAATGCCTTCATCGTGAAACCGCTTGCGTCCGAAAAATATCAGACGACGTTGGGTCTGATTCGCAAATTCTGGGTGGAGTTAAACGAACTGCCGCTGCGCCCGCGCGTTCAACCCGAGGCCGAAGACGGTCAGCAAACCGCAAACCCATCCGCCGCAGTCCATCCGTGAGTCATTGTGCCGCCGTGAATACTGAAATCCGCGTTCTCCTGCTGGAAGACAGCAAGATCGACGAACGCCTGATCCGCCATGCGCTTCAGAGCGAAGGTGTTTCATTTCATCTCAAACGCGTGGATTCCCGCGCGTCATTTCTCAATCACCTCGAAAAATCGCCCCCCGATTTAATTCTCTCGGATTTCTCGCTACCCGGATTCAACGGCATGAGCGCTCTCGCTCTCGCACGCGAAAAATGTCCCGAAGTTCCGTTCATTTTTGTCACCGGCACACTGGGCGAAGAAGTCGCCATTGAAACGCTGAAAACCGGCGCCACCGATTACGTCCTGAAACACCGGCTCTCGCGACTGATTCCCTCAGTGCATCGCGCTTTGCGCGAAGCGCGTGAGCGCACCAATCGCAAACGCGCCGAACAACAATTACGCGAGTCCAACGAACAACTGCGATTGCTTTCCATGCACCTGCAATCGGTTCGCGAAGAGGAACGCACGCGCATCGCCCGCGAAGTTCACGATGAACTCGGCCAGGCTTTGACCGGTTTGAAATTGCAACTCACCTGGCTCACCAGTCGGCTGCCAAAAAACGCCACCGTTCTGCGACAAAAAGCGCGGTCGATCTCCGCAAACATTGACGAAACTGTACAAGCGATTCGGCGCATCGCTACCGAACTGCGTCCCGGCGTGTTGGACACCGCCGGCTTGCTTGCGGCGATCGAATGGCAGGCGCAACAGTTTCAATCGCAAACCGGCATCGTTTGTCGCGTGCACGCAGTTGTTCCGGACAGCTCGCTCAACGCCGAATTGAACACCACGTTCTTTCGCATCTTTCAAGAGACGCTGACCAATGTCATTCGCCATGCCAAAGCCAGCGCAGTGGAAGTGAATTTTTTCGAGGTCAATGATCATCTGGTTCTGGAAGTCAGCGACAACGGCATCGGAATTTCTCCAGCGCATATTTACAATCGCAAATCTCTCGGGCTGCTCGGCATTCGCGAACGCGCGGCGTTGCTCGGCGGCGAAGTTCGTTGGGAAGGCAAGCCGGGCCAAGGCACCAAAGTCACGGTTCGCATTCCCTGCCCGACCAATGCGCCAGCGGCAAAACACTCGGATTCACACGATGAAAATTCTGCTGATAGACGACCACGCCGTCGTGCGGCAAGGGTTGAAACTCATTCTCGCTGATCACATTCGCAACGCGAAGTTCGGCGAAGCCCGCAACGCGAACGACGCGTTGGATCGCGTCCTCAAAGACAACTGGGACGTGGTGGTTCTCGATGTGACGATGCCGGGTCGCAACGGTTGGGAAGTGTTACGCGAAATCAAACGACTCAAGCCGAAGTTGCCCGTGCTGGTGTTGAGCATGCACCCGGAAGATCAATTCGCCGTGCGCATGTTGAAAAGCGGTGCCGCCGGTTATCTCACCAAAGAAAGCGCCGGCGACGAACTCGCGGGTGCGATTCAAAAAGTCGTCAGCGGCGGACGCTATGTCAGCCCCACTCTCGCCGAACGCATGGCGACGTATCTGGACATTGACGTGCAAAAGCCGCCGCACGAGCGATTGTCCGATCGCGAATTTCAAATCATGCGCATGATGGCTTCCGGCAAACAGGTCAGCCAGATTGCGCGCGAACTTTCTCTCAGCGTCCAGACCATCAGTACTTATCGCGCGCGCATCCTCACCAAAATGGATATGAAGAACAACGCGGAGATTACGCGGTATGCGATTGAGAAGGGACTATTGAAGTAACTTTACCCGCCGCACTTCGATAACGACGACGAATCGAATTTCCACGGCATAGGGTATCCGCCTTAGCGCTTTCAGGTGAGCACCTACTTGGGTCGCCTGGGGCATAACGCGTAGTCTGCGCGGCGTAGGAGTGGCAGCCGACCCGACACTTCGTTTCGTGCCACGGTTCGCCTGAATCAACACGCAGAACACGACTCATGAACAGTGACAAAGACGTGGTGGTAAACGGAAGCTCGAACTCGCCTGCATTTCCAACCGGCGGTTATCATTCATCCCACCACAACACTGCATTCGACGACGCCGAAGCCGCCGAGGAATCGTCCGGTCCGTTTAAACCCGCTGACGCCTGGCTCTTTCTCGAAACGTTGCGCGCGCGCTGGCGTTGGATCGTTTACGGCGGAATAATCGCCGCCGGACTCGCCTTCGTCGCAGGCGCATTTCTGTGGAAACCCGGTTACATTGCCTCCGCGCGATTAATCCGCAACGAATCGCCACGCAGCGCTGAAGTGTTCGCGTATCAAACGCTCACACCGCAAACCTACGTGAGTCTGCTGCGCTCGCCGGAATTGCTCAGTCACGTTGCATCGCTCGCCGATCCGCCCGTGAGCGCAGACCGATTCGCCAAACGCATTCGCCTCACGCCGGAACGCGACGGCGACGTGGTGCATGTTCAGATTTTTGGTCCAACCAAAAAAGCCGCGATGGCCGCAGCCAATTTGTACGCCAGTGAAGCGGTGTTGTTCACCCAGAAATTACAATCCAACGCCGCTGAAGAAGTGCGACGCTTTATCGAACCGCAGTTGTCGCAGGTGGAATCGGAAATCGTGCAACTCCGCACGGATCGCCAGACGCCGCCCGAAGTGTGGCCCACCGGAAAGTCTGCCGCGCGACCATCTCCACTGATGGTCAAACTGCAAAAAGCGCGCGAGGAAGTGGTGGACGCGTTGACACAATACATGGAATCGCATCCGGTCGTGCAAGCCGCGCGCGCCAAAGTCGAAGCGCTCGAACGTCAATTAGACAGCGGCGAAGCCATCGATCTCGCGCCAACCGAAACGGAGATCGCGGGAACAATCGCCTTGCAACGCGACGCGCTCGATATGTTGCGCAGCGAATTACAACCGCTCGAAACAACGCGCCACGAACTCGTCTTACGACAACGCGCCGCAGATTTGGTCGCCAAAGAACCGCCGGGTTATTACCGCATTTTGTCGCCCGCGTTGCTACGCGATGTCCAAGGCACGAACCGCGAAGTTAAGCTCGCTGCCGTAACAATTTTCTTCGGACTGGCTGGCGCGTTCGGCGTCGCGTTGCTCGCTTTGTTGGTCGAAGTAACCGACCCGCGATTGAAAGCCGCGGCAGATGTGACGCGCGTCACAGGTTTGCCGGTGCTCGCCACGGCACCGGATCTGACCAACCTGCCGCTGACCGAACAACGCAACTGGGGTTTCCGCACGTGGAAGCGATTGCAAGGCCGCCTGAGCGAAACATTGAATCACGGTCTGGTGTGCGGTTTGACTTCGGCCGGTCACGGTGAAGGACGTTCGACAATGATCCGACATCTCGCCCGTGCCGCGAGCGAAAGCGGTTTTCGGGTTCTCACGGTTTCCGCGCGTCATGAAACACGCAACGGTCACAGAAACGGTGCTGCATCCCATCCCCCGGAAACAAACGGCAACAAATCCACCGCCATCGCATTGCAATCTCTGCCTACGCCGATGGAAGTGGAGCAGAAATTCGCCGACGCGCATCCGGTCGTTCACATTCCCCTGCCTGGCTGGGTCTGGAATCTCGAACGACGCAAGCAATGGCAATCCGCGTTGGATGAATGGAGACGCATTGACAACGTGGTCATTTTCGTTGAACTCCCGCCCGCTTCGATGCCCGAAGCCGTCTTGCTCGCCGAGGAAACCCCTAACGTCATCTGGCTCACCGACAGCGGCACTGCCAAAGCCGGCGAAACCCGCGCGCAACTCGAAACGTTGCGCGACGCGCGATGCAATCTCGTTGGCGCAATTCTCAATCGCGCGCCGGAAGAGCGAGTGAAAGGTCGTTTCGCGCGATGGGTTTCATCCGTAGCGCTCGCGGCGTTGTTACCCATGAGTCTTACAGCGCAAAATCTCCCGGTGCTGTCGGTGCTTTCCAATCAACCGCCCGCACAATTGAAAGTTCCAACGCTCGCGCAAACCACAGTTCCTAACACGCCACCGCCAGCAACAACCGATGATCCCACCGTTCCAAAACCGGTGGTCAATTTTCTCGGCAGCAGTTCCGTTCCAACCGAACGTGCGCCATGGCAAGAACGATTCACGCTCGGGCCGGGCGACGTGTTGCGAATCGGGTTATACGGCGCACCGGAATTGACGAAGGCGGATGTTGTGGTCGCGCCGGATGGACGCATTGGTTTTCTGGAAGCTTCGGGAGTTTTGGCAACCGGCAAAACAGTGGATGAACTGCGTCAGGCGTTGGATCAGGCGCTGGGAGAATTTCGTCGCGCTCCGCGCACGATGGTGACGCCGGTTGCGTTCAACAGCAAAAAATATTGTGTGCTCGGCAAAGTGAATCAACGCGGCATCTACCCGCTGGAACATCCCACGACGGTGCTGGAAGCGATCGCACGAGCGAAGGGATTCGAGGTCGGTTTGCAGGAACGCGACAGCATTGATCTTGTGGATTTGTCGCGCAGTTTTTTGATGCGCGACGGGCAACGTGTGCCGGTGAATTTTGAGCGCATGTTCCTCGACGGTGATCTCTCGCAAAATGTCGCGTTAGCACCGGGCGATTATCTGTTTTTTCCATCCGTGGGTTTGAAGGAAGTTCACGTCATCGGCGATGTGAAATATCCCGGCACGGTAACGCACGTGGCGAATCTGGGAGCGGTGGGCGCAATTGCTCAACGCGCCGGCTTCAACGAAAAAGCTTACAAATCCAAAGTGTTGGTGATTCGAGGTTCACTCGATCAACCGCAATCGTTCGTCGTGAACTGCAACGAGGTGCTGACCGGGCAAGCGCCGGATTTTCCGCTGCAACCGAAAGACATTGTTTACGTGTCGCGGCGTCCCTGGTGGCGAGCTGAAGATTTGTTGGACCTCGCGATCACTGCTTTTCTGCAATCGGTCGTCACCGTGTATGTCGGACAGGACGTGCTGTCTCCGTTTAAGGACTAGACCTATGAATCAACGCATTGTGCAGGCGATGAATCATCCAACCCTTTCCAATCCGGAATCCCGGGTGCGAACATTTTTCATCTGGTCGGTCGTCGCGGCATGGATCGCGATTCTCACTGCCGGTTGCAACACGGCCCGCACCAGTCCCGGATTCGCCAACTTTGATTCGACCGGCCAATCGCTGATTTTAACCAATCGCCTCGACCCGCAATTGCTGCAGCCCAACACGAATCAATTCACGCTTGGGCCGGGCGATAAATTGGATCTGGAGTTGATCGGCGAAACCAATTCGCTCACGCAAACTATTGTCGGACCGGATGGTAAAATTTACTTCAACATTCTTGGCGGTCTGGATGTGTGGGGACTGACGCTCGGCGAGACGAAAAACCTGTTGGAAAAAAGTCTCGCCGAGCACATCCGCAACGGCCCCAAAGTTTCCGTTTCGTTACGCGAAGTAAACAGCCAACGCGTGTGGGTGCTCGGACGCGTGCAACAACCGGGAGTTTATGCGCTGAATCGCCCGATGACATTGCTTGAATTACTGGCAGCAGCCGGAGGCACGACGAGCTTTGTGAGTCAGCGCGATATCGCGTTGAGCGCCGCAGTCGAGGAACTGGCGGATTTGAAACGCAGTTTTGTGGTGCGCAACGGTCAACTGCTGCCGGTGGACTTCGATCGCTTATTGAATCACGGCGATCTCTCGCAGAACATTTATCTGCAGCCGGATGATTTTATTTACCTGCCCCCGGCAACTGCACCGCAGGTCTATGTCATCGGCGCAGTGGGTCAACCGAGCGGCGTTGCTTACACGGAAACGTTGACTCTGGCGGGCGCAATTGCTGCCGCGTATGGAACGATTCAGACGCAATCGCATCTTTCGCAAGTGGCCATTATCCGTGGTTCATTTTCCGAACCGCAAATCAGCGTGGTGGATTTCGATGACATCCAACGCGGTAAAGCGCCGGATGTGGATTTGCAACCCGGCGACATCGTTCACGTGCCGTATTCGCCGTATCGTTATCTGGTGAAGTACGCCGAAACAGTGCTCAACACTTTCGCGGCATCCATGGCCATCAATGCCGGCTCCCGCGTTGTGACACGCGATCCCGGCGAACTCGGCGTTTTCATTCCGGTCGGCAGCCGCATCACCGTGCAACCGCCGTTGCCGCCGGTTCAGTAGCAAACTTTCTTAACAGCTCCCGCAATAATCAGTCGCGCGATTGACGCGCCGATGAATTGCTGTTGATGGTTGTTGCTGCGGAAATCTCCTTCTCAAAACGACTTCTCCGTTTTCGTTCAATTTTTTCTCCGACATTTTTGTCAGTGAAACTGTGACAAAATTCTCGTCCGTACTGTCATTCTCGGTTGTCGGGTCAAACCGCACACTGCGCGGCAATGCAAAGAAGCATTGTTATAGCATTGTGTTGTGTATCGCTCGTGACGAAGGTCTGCGGCGCGAGTGTTTGGGTGGATGGCGCCGTCCCGGCCGGCGCCGGAACCAGCGTAACGGGAGGTGATTCCTGGACCTGGGTTTCCAGCAATCCGTCACCGTATCGCGGAACAAAGGCGCATCAATCCACTCTCAGCAGCGGCTTACACAGCCATTCATTCAATTGGGCCGGCGCGCAACTCACTGTGAACGCCGGAGAATCACTTTACACCTACGTTTATCTCGACCCCGCAAATCCGCCGTCGCAAATCATGCTCGCGTGGAATACTACCGCGGGCGATTGGGAACATCGCGCGTATTGGGGCGCGGACCAGATCAATTACGGCGTCAACGGCACAGCCAGTCGCCGCTACATGGGCGCTTTACCGCCTGCCGGGCAATGGGTTCGCCTCGAAGTTCCCGCCAGTGCAGTCGGACTCGAAGGCGCAACATTGCAAGGTATGGATTTCGCCCTGTTCGGCGGACGCGCCACGTTCGATTACACCGGAACGTCTGCTGCCGGTTCAGGCGAAAACGGTGGTGGCAATGGCGGCAGCACAACCAATCAACCACCGCTCACGAATCAACCACCCGTCGTTATCGGAACAAATCTTCCTGCCAACGACGATTATGAACACGGCGCTCCGAAATTGCCGAACATCGGCCAGAACATGTTGCGCATGCTTACGCCGACGTTGCTGGAGTTGAATTTAATTACCACCAAGCCTGCGGGAGGCAGTGTGTCGGCCTGGGACTTCGTGAATTCCAGCGGTTCGTTGCAATTGCCGTCCGTTTCACAATTCGTCGTGACCGCCAACGGCTCGCCCATCGCAGTGCAATCCGCCGGATTCAAACGTCGTCCGCTTTACGCGCCGCTCGCGGAACGCGACCTGCGCATCGAAAATTGTCTGTATCTGCAACTCGCGAGTCCGATTCCCGACAACGCAACGGTTACCGTGTTGAATCCTTCCGGTGCGCTTTGGAGTTCCAGCCTGACGTATTCGGTGAAAGCCGATCCGATGCGTTACAACCCGGCCATTCACGTGAATCAGGAAGGTTACGTGCCGTCGTTTCCGAAAAAGGCGATGATTGGCTACTTCCTCGGCAGCATGGGCGAATTGAATGTGCCCGCGACACAGTTTTCGATTGTAAATGCGGCCACGGGTGTTCCGGTGTTTAACGGAACGCTCACCTTGCGCGCTGATATCGGCTACGCGTACAGCCCAACGCCGTATCAAAAAGTTTATCAGGCGGATTTCAGCAGTTTCACTACACCCGGTGAATATCGCCTGATGATTCCCGGAATGGGCGTGTCGATGCCGTTCCTCATCAACGAAGGCATTGCGATGTCCTTCGCCCGCGCTTACAGCCTCGGGCTTTATCATCAACGTTGCGGCACGGATAATTCCATGCCTTACACGCGTTTCACGCACGACGCCTGTCACACGGATGCGGCGAAAGTGCCGATGCCACAATCGTCGTATAACTTTACGTGGAACACCATTGCCAGCTATGCGAACACGATCAACCACAACAATCCCGCGCAGACGGCGCCGCGTCTCACGAGTGCGTCCGCGCAATTGTATCCGTTCGTTCGCACCGGTTCGGTGGACGTTTCCGGCGGACATCACGACGCCGGCGATTACAGCAAATACACCATCAACTGCGCGAGCCTGACGCATGAATTGATTTTTGCGGTGGATTCGCTCGCAGGGGTAGCCGCGCTGGACAATCTCGGTATTCCTGAGAGCGGCGACGGCATCAGCGACATTTTGCAGGAAGCCAAGTGGGAAGCGGACTTCCTGACGAAGATTCAGGACAGCGACGGTGGATTCTACTTCCTCGTGTATCCGGAGGGACGCGAGTACGAAAACAACGTCACGCCCGATCGTGGCGACGCGCAGGTTGTCTGGCCCAAGACTACGTCGGCAACCGCCGCCGCTGTGGCTGCGCTGGCCCAGTGCGCGTCGTCTCCTTTAATGAAACAGAAGTATCCGGAAGCCGCGGCGCTCTATCTGCAAAAAGCGCAACTCGGCTGGCAGTTTCTGATGAACACCATCAATCAACGTGGCAAAGCCGGCGCGTACCAGAAAATCACGCACTACGGCGATGACTTCACGCATGACGACGAACTGGCGTGGGCCGCATGTGAAATGTTCCTCGCCACCGGTGACCAGAGCATTCATCAGACATTCAAGCAATGGTTGCCGGATCCGACGAGCCCGGAAACATTTCGTTGGGGTTGGTGGCGATTGTATGCGGCGTATGGCAATGCCGTGCGCAGTTACGCTTTCGCCGCGCGCAGCGGTCGGTTGCCCGCAAATCAACTCGATGCCGCTTATCTCGCGAAGTGTGAAACGACCATCGTCAAGTGCGGTGAAGACAATCTCAAGTGGTCACAACAAGGCGCCTACGGCAGCAGCTTTCCGGAAGAAACCAAACGCGTCAAAGGCGCGGGTTGGTATTTCTCCGCGAGCCAGGCGTTCGACATCGCGGTCGCTTATCAGATTAATGCGCGAGCGGATTTCCTCGATGCGATGGTCGCTAACATGAACTACGAAGGCGGTTGTAATCCCGTCAACGTCGCTTACGTCACCGGCCTCGGCTGGAAACGCCAACGTGAAATCGTACATCAATATTCGTGGAACGATCGGCGCGCGATGCCGTTGTCCGGCATTCCGATCGCCAGCATTCAACAGGGTTTCGTTTACACGGCAAACTATGGGACGGAACTCGCGGGATTAACTTTCCCTTCGGACGACGCGAACCCTGCGCCGTATCCGTTTTATGATCGCTATGGTGACACGTTCAACGTGACGACGGAATTTGTCGTGACGGATCAGGCGCGCGGTCTTGGCGCCGTCGCCTTCCTCGCCGCGTTGACCTCCCTCAAAACGCAAGCGTGGACTCCGACGACAGGGCAAATCACCGGCGTGCCGGACCAGGTATCCGCCGGCACTCCGGTGACCGCTCGCTTGCAAGTTCCCGGCATGGACTTGAGTCAGGCGCGCATCCTTTGGGAAGCGAAAGGACAAGAACCCGCTTACGGCGATACTTATACGTTCACGCCGACGAGCAGCGGTGAGAACTGGGTCGAAGCCGAAGTGCAATGGCCGGACGGGCGACGCGTGTTCGCGATGTCCGACATCGCCACAAGCAATGGTCTCGCGACAGTAAGCGTTTTCAGCAGCGATTCTGTCATGACACGTGGTAATTCCAGCGACACCGCGACGTTCACCATCACGCGCACCGGTAACACGTCCGCGCCGCTGACGGTGACGTTGAAACCCGGCGGCTCAGCGACGAAGTGGATTGATTATCGCCGGTTGGAAGGCGACATGCCGGAAACGTTTACCATTCCAGCGGGCCAAAGTTCGGTCACCATCACGATCTACGCTCCGGCCGGTTCAACCACCGGCAGCCAAACGGCAACACTCACGTTACAATCGAGCGCCGAATACAACGTCGGCACGCCGCACTCTGTCTCGCTGACAATTCAAGAACCCGGTAGCGGCGGCGGTTCGTCGGACATGTCGGTTGCGGTCGGCAACCCAACGGCTTCCCGCATCGGACCGACGAGCGGCACGTTCACCATTACGCGCACTGGAAATACCGCTAATGCGATGACGGTGAACTTCACTTTGAGCGGTTCAGCCGTGAACGGCACGGACTACAATACCGTGCCAACTTCAGTGACGATTCCCGCTGGCGCAACGTCGGCAACCATCACGATCACACCGAAAGTCAGCAGCAGTCTTGCGCCGGACAAAGAAGTGGTGCTCACAATTTCCGGCGATGCAGGTCTCGCCGCAGGCCCGTCGCCCAGTGCAACCATGAAGCTCGCCGGGAACAGCCTGCGCTGCAGTCTGGGCAAATCAGGCAACGGCATGAAATTGTCGTGGCCGAGCACGAACGGAAAAACCTATCGCGTCGCATCGCGCTCCAGTTTGACGAGCGGCAATTGGACCGATGTCAGCGGTAACATCACCGCCAACGGCTCCACAACGTCGTGGACTGACACAACGGCTGGCAACGCGACGCAGCGATTCTACGTCGTCTATCAAACCAACTGAGCAGCGGTCACAACACCGGTTCGTTCGGTTGAATCAGTACAGAAAAACGCCCCGATTCACTCGGGGCGTTTGCTTTTAATCAAACGAATCTTTTGGCACGATTATTTTGTCTTCGCGGCTTTCTTGGCCTCGGCTTCAGCCTTTTTGGCTTCTGCCGCCGCTTTTTTCGCTTCGGCAGCGGCTTTCTTTTCCGCCGCTTTCGCTCGGGCCGCTTCGTCGCGTTCCTTATCCGCTGGCGAAACGGAATACCACTTCTCGGCATCTTCAGGACTCATTTTCGCACGTTCATCGCGATCAAGTCGCCCCGACTTATTGGTGTCGTATTTCTCCGTTAGTTCTTTGCGGAGGGCTTTTTGTTCGGCGGTGGGAGCCGGTTTCTTTGCCGGTTTATCCGGCGCGGCATCTTGAGCGGAGGCAGGGTTAATGGCCAGGCAACAAATCAGGCCAACAGTGAGGAACAGGATTTTTTTCATTTGTTGTTGTGGTTTGTGTATTCATCGAACTGCTGGGTGAAATCCTTGTAGCAGAGTTCTTCAGATTAGGCAATCGTCAGAATTAGCCAATCTGCCCGGGAGTCACTCCGTTGCTTTGTGAATCAAATCACCGCACGCAGCCAGCTCATGCCATCGATCAAATTAGAAATTTACTCTCGCCGCCGGCTGCCGCTCTCGGGTTCACGCTTTGTGAACAAATTGTTTTTGCTTTTTCTGAACAGTCCTTGCAAAACTTAGTCGAAGTTGTTCAAAAACAACCGGTGCTTGGCGATTCGTCGGTTCCTCACGACCAGTTATAGCACGCGGAGTCATTATGCTCGTACCAACATTGTTTGCCGTGGGGAACATCCCCCCGATTTTTGCTGCCGCAGGAGGTTTCAGTATCTGGCGTCAGACCACGCTCGAAGCGAAGGTCATCATCGTCATCCTCATTCTCTTCTCCATTGGCGCGTGGTCCGTGATGGCTTTCAAAGCATTGCAAATGCGTCGCGCCCGCCGACTCAATCAATTCTTCGCGACGGAATTCAAATCTCAGAAACACGTGCTCGATATGTTCGATCGTCGCATTCAAGCGGAGGGTTGCCCGCTGTTTGCCGTCTATCAGGCGGGCAGCATCGAACTCGACGCCCGCCTCAAAGGCGCAGCCGGTGAAGCGCGCAAACCAAATATTTCACTCAAGAGCATGGAACACGTCAAACGCCTGATCGAAAACGCCGTCGCACAGGAATCGCTAAAATTGGAATCCGGCTTAATTCTGCTCGCGATCGCCGTGAGCGGCGGACCGTTCCTCGGATTGCTTGGAACAGTCTGGGGCGTGATGGACACGTTTGCCGGCATCGCCGCCTCCGGCCAGGGAAACGCCACCATGGCAGCGATGGCTCCGGGCGTTTCCGCCGCACTCGCAACAACCGTCGCCGGACTGCTCGTAGCGATTCCGTCCATGTTCGGTTACAACTGGCTCGTTCATAATTTGCGTGTGCGCACCGTTGAGCTTGATAATTTCGCGCAGGAACTGGTTTCTAAAATGGAAACGGAATATTTGAGCGACGAATAAAACCGAACCGACGTTTAATTCCGAGCGATGAGACGCTTCTCCCAACGCAGTCATCTGGTGACGCTGAGTGAAATCAACATCACTCCGCTGCTCGATCTTGCGTTTGTGTTGCTGATCATTTTCGTCATCACGACGCCGTTGTTGGAAAAAGGAATGGATTTAAAATTGCCCGTCGGTCGCACGGACTCCAATCAACAGCCGGATAAAAAGAATATTCGCACGGTCGAAATTGACGCCCACGGCAACTACAGCATTTTCAATCGCCAACTGCCATTGGCCAACATCGTCAATGGCCTCGCCACCGAATTTCAATCGAATCCCGATCTCGTCATCTACATCCGCGCTGACGAACGGAGTCAGATGAAACATTTTGTAGCGTTGACGGATGCCTGCACCGCGCGCGGCATCTCGCGCTATTCCATCCGCACCCAACCACAACCACCCGAGACCCGTCGTCGATGAGTCGCCTGCAGAAAAAATGCGTTGTCGGCGCCACCACGGTGCATGGATTGTTGTTGCTCGCGCTGCTGGTCGGGCCGGCGTTTATCAAACCGAAACCAGTGGCGAACGAACCGATTCTCGAGTTCATGCCGGTAATGGCCGTGGACGAAAATGTACGCGGCGGCGGCACACCACGACCAGCCGGCAATCCTCAACCGATCATTCAACCGCCACAACCCGAGCCGCAACCGCAGCCCCAGCCGGAACCACAACCACAGCCTCAGCCAACGCCTCCCCCACCCAAACCGGAAGTTCGTCGTTCAGAACCCAAGTCTGTTGAACCGCCGAAGACCAATGTCCGCGACAAAGACGCACCGACAGAAAAAACCAAGCCGAAATCACACGTTGTCAAAGTAAGCGACAGGCGCGTGAGCCTTTCACAAAACCGCACCACGACTTCGCGTCCGACTACATCAACGTCAACTTCCAGCGCAAACACAGCTCTAGCCGACGCCATCGGAAGCAGTCGCAACCGGGTACGTTCAAATCTGACGCCCACAACGCGAGTTGATTTACCTGAAGGTCCGGGCGGGGGCGGTGCGAGTTACGCGGAATACGGTCAGATCGTTCGCAAGGTTTACACCGATGCGTGGCGCGTGCCGGACGACATGACGGACGACGAAGCCACCATCAAAGTGACTGTCACTATTGCGCGCGACGGGAAAGTTCTTTCCGCTCGCATTACAAAATCTTCCGGCAGCAGCGCGGCGGATCGCTCGATTCAACAAACCTTGGACCGAATCACGCACATTGGTGTGGCGTTCCCCGCCGGCGCTAAAGAATCGGAGCGCACTTTCGTTTTAACCTTCAACCTTAAAGCCCGAAAAGGTTTCGGATGAAAAACAGAATTAAACTTATCGCCAGTATCGCCACAGGAATCGCCGTCAGCTTTTTTGCTCACGGACAAAATGCCATTGAGCTTGCCCCAATTGTTAAAGACTTCATTCCCGGTCAGGAAAAACCGGTTCCGGTCAATCTCTCTGGCTTCAGCGGCGAAGCATTGGAAGTGATTCAGTTCGATCTCATCGTGCAAGGCTTCTCATTCACCAACGCCGAAGCCGCGCAATACCTTTTAAGCGGCAGCGCCAATGGGAATCTCGTCGGACGGGCGCAAGATCGACTGAACAAAAACTTTCTCGTCAATAAAAGTTACTCCGGTGCGTCATTGCGCCGGCGGGCGCACGTGTTCGTGGACGATTTTCTCGCCGCGCTGGGTCGCAAAGGCATCGGCAACACCAGAATTGCCTTCACTCACGACACCGGCGCAAACAGCGAGATTTACATCGCAGACTTTGATGGATTCAATGCGCAGCCGGCCACGAAGGATAATTCGATCGCCAAATCGCCCAGTTGGGTGCCGGGTAAATCCGAGCTGTTCTACACATCCCACCACGAGAACAGCCCGTTCATTTACCATCACAACATTATTACCACGAACCGCAGAAGGGTAGCCGCGTTCCCCGGCTCAAATCTCAGCCCGGCCGTTTCACCTGATGGCCGACGCGTGGCGATGATTCTAAGTAAATCCGGCACGGTGGATTTATACGTCGCGGACCTCAATGGCAAACAGTTGAATCGCCTGACCAGATCACGCGATGACGAGTCGTCGCCATGTTGGTCGCCGGATGGCAAATGGATTTGTTACGCAGGAAAAGTAAACGAGCGCCGGGCGCTGTTGCGGATCCCTGCGTCGGGCGGAGAACCAGTGCGGATCTCCACCTCCGGCGCACTGAGCCCAACCGAGCCGGATTGGTCGCCCGACGGCAAATGGATCGCGTTCACCCAACAACGCCGCGGTGGCTTTGATGTGTGTGTGGTCCGGGCCGAAGGCGGTTCAGCCACAGTGCTCGTGGAGGGCGAAGACCCGTCGTGGGCTCCCAACTCGCGCACCTTGATTTACGCGCGACGCGATAGCCGCGGCGGCAAAGTCCTCTCCATGCTTGACGTGCCTACGAAACAAACCAAGACTATCTCCCGGATTTCGGGAAAAAACTCACAACCCAGTTGGGCGAAATAGCCCTCCCAAAGATCGAATAAAATGAAAGCGACGAAACTGACTTCCTTGCTGGTGATTGCACTGGCGTTAACCATCGCTGGCACTGGCTGCCGCAAACGGCCGACCGATATTACGCCCATCAATAAACGCGACACGATCGTCCGCGCCGACGATAGCATCAGCGGACTGCCTTCTTACAATCCCGGCGATGACATCTCAGGCACTGATTTAGGCACGCCGATGAACCCCGCGGACTGGCTGACACATCCCGACGGTCACACTGCCGATGCTTCTGTTCTGGCTGCATACACGGTTCATTTTGAGTTCGACAGTTCCGTGGTGAAAAGCAGCGAACGCGGCAATGTGGAAGCGGTTGCCAATTACCTGAAGAGCAATCCGGGTGTCGGCCTGCGCATTGACGGACACTGCGACGAACGCGGCACGGAAGGTTACAATGACGCGCTCGGCGAGCGTCGTGCCGCCGCACTCCGTGAATCGTTGATCGCGCTGGGAGCGAATCCAGATTTAATCATCACCCAGAGTTTTGGCGAAACTCGCCCCGTTGCCCACGGGAACAATGAAGCTGCGTATGCGCAAAACCGTCGTGGTGAGTTTGTTGTTCTGTTTCCCAAATAACGATTGAGCATCCTTTCGAGGCCGGGGAGTTTTGGCGCTTTACGTCCCTCTCTCCCCGGCCTAAAGTTTCTGAGATAGGAAAGATTTTATGATATCGCCCATGTTCGCATTCCTCGGCTGGCCCGAGATTATTGGTATCCTCATTATTGTACTCGTGCTGTTCGGCGCGAAGCGTGTCCCCGAATTGATGAAAGGCCTCGGCAGCGGCATCAAGGAATTCAAGAAAGCCAGTCGCGAAGTGCAGGAAGAAGTGCAACGGGCCATTGACGAAGAGCCTGAACCACCGGCCCCCAAGCCGAAACCCAGCACCAGCAGCGTCGCGCAAACATCATCGCAGGATTCGCAATCCTGACCTGACCCAATTTTCTCCCTCATGCAGCACGCACCGGAGGATGCGGAGCGTTCCGTCGCGGAGACGGAAGAAGATGGCGGCGGCCCGGTAAAAAGTTTTCTCGAGCACCTCGAAGACTTGCGCTGGGTGCTGATTAAGAGCGTCACCGCCATTCTTGTCGCCATGCTCGTGTGCATGGTGGCCGGCAACAAACTGGTCGCCTTCCTGACCTGGCCGCTGGAACACGCCCGCAAAGCCACCCCCCTGATGACCGAAGTGCCGGTCATGATCGGCACCAACGTGCTTGGCAACTTTTCCGCCAACGCCTTTGCAGAAGTCGTCGGGCACACGAATCATGTCGGCTCGGTGCAAATCGTTCCCGTTCCCGTTGGAACGAATCTGCTTCTCTCATTACATGCGGAAACCAATTCTCCCACGCTCACTCGTCGCAACGTTCCCATCCTGAAAAATTACACGCCGCTCGGCGGCATCATGGTGGCGCTGAAACTCGCTATCTACGGCGGACTGATTCTCGCCGCGCCGTTCGTCATGTATTTCGTTGGCAACTTTATTCTGCCGGCGTTGAAAGTGCGCGAGAAACAGATTCTCTACCAGGCTGTCGGCTTCGGCTCGTTGCTATTCTTCCTCGGCGTGGCCTTTTGTTATTTCGTCCTCGCCGGTGTGGCAATTGTCGCAACGGTGGAATTTTCGCAATGGCTCGGGTTCGGTGCGGATGAATGGCGG
>CALAYC010000225.1 GCA_937894935.1 uncultured Verrucomicrobiota bacterium | reverse complement strand
CGCCTGCTCGACGTAATTGCGCATCGTCCAGTTTTTGCCACAACCGCAAACGCCATGAACGAAGTTCGCAAGAATCTCTTTGCCGCGCGGCGTGTGGACGACTTCCGGATGGAATTGCAGGCCGAAGAATTTTTTCGCGCGATTTTCAATGGCGGCGAATTCGGAGTTTTCCGTGACTGCGACCGCTTTGAAACCGTTGGGGATCTTCGTGAGTTTGTCGCCGTGCGAATTCCAGACCTGAAGCGATTTGGGCAACTTTTTGAACAGCACGCAGGAACTGTCCTTCACCGTGAGCGTGCCTTTGCCGTATTCGCGTTTCTGACCTTTCTCGACTTTGCCGCCGAGGAATTGCGCGAGCAGTTGCACGCCAAAACAGATTCCGAGTACCGGAATGCCGAGTTTGAAAATTTCCGGATCGGGCAACGGCGCGTCTTTGGCGTACACGCTCGATGGTCCGCCCGAGAGAATGATGCCGCTCGGTTTGAGTGCGCCGAGTTCGGCGGCGGACGTGTTGTAATGCAGGATGGTGGAAAACACGTTGCACTCGCGGATGCGTCGCGCGATGACTTGCGTGTATTGTGAGCCGAAGTCGAGGATGACGATTTGTTCAGTCATGAAAGAGGAGTGCTTTTCCGGCAATGCGAGTGTGTGATGCGTGCGCTTTACTCCGGCCCTCTCCTCGTTTGATGAGGAGAGGGAGAAGTTTGAGCCGCGTGAGGTTCATTAAGATTAACCGAGGATGCGCCGGCCTTCGTCGAGGAAGATGCCTTTGAAATTCATTTCAAGCGCCTGCGGGTTGGTGGCTTTGGACAGCGCGTCTTTCTGCGAGACGAGGCCCTGTTTCACCAATTGGAACAGCGACTGATTGAAGTTGATCATGCCGTCGTCTGTGCCGGTTTCGATGGCGGCAGGCAATTTATCGAGGCGATTTTCCTCGATGAGTTTTCGGACGGTCGGCGTGTTAATCATGATTTCAAGCGCGGGCGTCATCTTGCCATTCACTGTCGGCACCATGCGTTGACAAATCACGGCCTGCAATGTGCCGGCGAGCTGACGGCGAATCTGTTCGCGTTCATTGGCTTCGAAGAAATCCAACACGCGGGTGACGGATTGTGCGGCGTTCGTGGTGTGCAACGTGGAGAGCACAAGGTGACCGGTGTCCGCGGCGCTCATCGCAGCGGCGAAACTGATGTCGTCACGCATTTCACCGACCATGATGATGTCCGGGTCCTGACGGAGAACGTGTTTCAACGCGTGATGGAATGAAAGCGTGTCGAGGCCGACTTCGCGCTGTTCGATGACGGATTGATTGTCTTCAAAGACGAATTCAATCGGGTCTTCGAGCGTAACGATGTGTTTCTTGGACGTCGCGTTGATGTGTTCAATCATCGCCGCGAGCGTGGTGGATTTACCGCTACCGGTAGAGCCGGCGACCAGCACGATGCCGCGCGGCGATTCGGCGATTTTCATCACTTGCGGCAACAGGCCGAGTTCTTCGAAGCTCGGTACATGCGTTTTCACATAACGCATGGCGAGACACCATTGACCGCGTTGCTGGAAGAGATTGGTGCGGAAGCGGCCGATGTCGGGCGCGTAATACGAGAAGTCCACCTCGCGTTCTTCTTCCAATTTTTTCTTCAAGTGCGCGGGCGTGATGCCCATGACCACTTTATTCATCCATTCTTCGCTGGGGTTCGGACATTCAATCGCGATCAATTCACGGTTGATGCGGAAGATAACCGGCGTACCGATTTTCAGGTGAACGTCCGACGCATGACCGTCCACAGCGGTCTTCAAAATCTTGTGAAACAGTTCCATGAACGCAGAATATCAAACACCCGGAGCGCCTAAAGCGGAAAATCAGAGGTGGACGACCTGTTCTACGGATGCCTGGCGAATTCGACAGAGCGGTTGGATTCGCAGATTCCGCAAATCGAAACGACGCGGCCAGCAATCGCGATAACCGGCGAATGTTTCGGGCGGATTAGAAGAACGGATTGTGGTTTTGTTCCTGCGCGACCGTGGTGACCGGACCGTGACCCGGACACAGCAAAGTGTCGCCCGGCAGACTCAGAATTTCCTCGCGCACTTTGCTGCGAGCCAATTCCCACGAATCGTTACCGCGTCCCATTGATCCGGCAAAAATCGCATCGCCCACGATCGCTACTATTGGCGCCTGTTCAGGCCAACCATTGATAAGATAGGTGACACCGTCCGTGGCATGTCCGGGAGTTTCGCGAAAACTGATTTTCAAGCGCCCGACATCGAAGCGCTCGTCAGCGGCCAGTCGTTGTCCGGCGGGCGCAGCTTTGGCGTTGCTGTGAACCTTCGCGCCAGGCAGGGCGGCGGTCAGTGTGCCGAGTGCGTGAACGTGGTCGTAATGCGAATGCGTGATGAAGATGTGTTGCAGCTCCAGCTTCTCGGTGCGCAGCGTCTCCAGAATCTGCGCGGCATCAAAACCGGTGTCGAACAGAGCTGCGACGCGGAAAGTTTCGTCCCAGATAAGATAAGCGTTCACCGTCATTCCGTCGCCTGCGGAGGTGAACATGCGGAAATGCTGCCAGCGTTTCAGATCAGGATTCCTTGGCAGCCAGCCGTCGGCAATGGACTGCAACTTGGTGCTGTTCAATCCCAGCGCTGCTGCGAGTGATGGGAACGTGGGCGGTCGAGAGCTTTGGCCCGTGGCTTCGAGCGATTCGAGTTCCGGGGTTGTCAAACCCGCGGCCTGCGCGGCTGCCTCAATTGAAACACCGGACATTGAGCGGGCTTTGCGGATAATGTCGCCAAGATTGTCTTCTAACATGATGAGCGGAACTTAGCCCGATGAAAAATTGTCGCAAGCGCCAACTGCACTGAAACAGTGCGGTGCGTGCAGCGACGTAGTTCAAACTTCGCGTGAATTCTCCTTGCCAGCCGTTGGCGTCCGGGCATAACTCATGGGCAGGACGCCGTACCAACAAAATCACATGAACTGCATTGTTATGAATCTGATCAAATTCGTCGCCTGCCTGATTGTTGCCGCCAGTCTCACCGCTCAAGCTGAAGACAAAAAGCTCGATCTCAGTGGCACGTGGAAATCCAGTTTCACCAATCAGACCGGACAGGTTCGCGAGACAATCTTCACCTTCAAGCAGGAGGGAGAAAAATTCACCGGCACAACCACTGGACGAAATCGTGAGCAGGCGCTCGAAGAGGTGAAAGTTAATGGCGATGAAATTTCTTTTCAGGTGACTCGCGAATTCAACGGTAACAAAGTTGTTACGAAATATACCGGTAAAGTCAGCGGCGACACGATTACAGGAAAAACGGAATTCTCCCGCAGTGGCGAAACACGCTCGCGCGAGTGGACGGCGAAACGGGATACGACGACGAAAGAAAAATCGGAAAAATCCGACTGACCGACACGGCTCGCTTTGAGCAGACAATCGACTGAACGAAAACTTGCACGGCGAACGGGAAACCGTTCGCCGTTTTTTTCTTTCAATCAAAGCATTCGCAGTTGTTCCAGTTTTTGATCGAGGCGTTTGGCGGAAACGGGGACGGCGGTGCCGAGTTCCTGCGCGAACAGGGAGACTTTGAATTCTTCGACGAGCCAACGGAATTCCTCCTGCATCGCGCGGACTTCGGGAATATTTGACGGTTTGACGGCAAAACCGGTGACGACGTGTGCGTAAGGTGCGAGTTGGGCGGCGCGTTCGGCGTCTTTCTGCGGATTCAATGCGGCGCGTTCAATGCGCGTGAGCAGCGCTTTGAGATAGCGTGGAATTTCTTTGAGGCGCTCAAAGGTGATTTGTTCAAGGAATCGGGGCGGAACGAGATGGTTCAATTCGCTCGCGAGTGGATGTTCGCTTGCGGCGGGTTTAGCTGGTGTTCCGAGTTGGCTGAGATCGGTCAAGGTGCGTGAACGCGGCGCGCTCGCGGTGGCGACGGCGAAACCAAGTTTGGTGGCGATTTGTTGTCGCAACGGAAGGATGGCGTTCAGGCGCGATTCCAGTTGGGATGGCAGACCGGCGAGTCGCGCACGGGTTTCCTGCACGGCAGCATTGAAGATCGCTTGAGTTAACGTGGCGAGCGGTTGATTGGGCAGTGCGTGACGTTTGAGATTGGTGAAGGCGGTTTCCTGCAATTCATCGAGTGAACCGAGCGGCGCGTAAAGAGCATCGAAACGAACGAGGGCGCGCAGGTCTTTTTGCAGCCAGGCGAAGTCTTTTTGCAACGCGAGTTCGATGAGGCGGTTTACGCCGTCGAAATTCGCTTCACGGGCCAGCGCGCTGCTGCGGAATAGACGGAGATGGACGTGGCCATCTTCCAACACGAGGCCGGGCCAGGCGTAGATCGGCGTGGTTTGATTATAGCCACCGACCTGAGGAGGGGGATTGGATTTATGACCAAGAGCAGTCGGAGTTGTCGAATCCGCCTCATTACTTGGGCCGCTACCTTGCGCGGATGCCTCGCCTCCGTTGACAAGAATCTTCTCCGGCAAATCGCCGAAGTTCCAGGTCGTCAGATCGGTGCGTTCCCATTTTACGGTGGCACGTTGCCAGGCATCGTCGTGGCGAGGCGGAGCGGGCTTGGTTTCTTTAAGCTGCGGTTTGAGCTGTTCGAGATTGCGACCGGCGGCAATGGGTTTGTGATTGTGATCAACAATTTCGACGCGTGGGCGGAGATGTGGCGGAACGGCTTCTTCGCGCCACGCATCCGATGGCACCACGATGCCATAACGTTGATGTAAAAATTTCGCGAGATCGGCGCGTAATGAAGGACCGCTTGGTTGCAAGTCGCGGACGATTTCGGCGACCTTGGGCTCGATGGGCTGTAATTCGCGTCGCAAAGCGCGGGGCAGGGAGCGCAGCCATTCGCTGACCTGTTCAGCGCGCAGACCGGGTACGGCCCATTCCACCGCGGCAGGAGAGACAGCGCGCGCAAGGTCCACGGGAAGTTGCACGGTGACGCCGTCCCATTCTTCGCCGGGCGCGTAAGCGTAATTCAGCGGAAGCGCCTGATCTGCGAGATGGACGGCATCGGGAAATGCGTTGGTGTCGTAACTGAGTTGGAGGTCGCCGAGCAGATCTTTCTCGTTGGCACAGAGAAATTGTTGGTCGCCGTTGCGATCGCGCAGGAGACGATTCAACTCGTGAAACGAAGAAACATTTTCGAGTCGCGCGGTGTAAAAGTTTACGAGCGCCTGGTCGAGATCAATCATGCCGTGATGCCGCGCGCG
>CALAYC010000224.1 GCA_937894935.1 uncultured Verrucomicrobiota bacterium | reverse complement strand
CATGGGGACATTTTCATCGAGTCAGAAAGGGGACATTCTCAAAGAGTCAGGACAAAATTTTTTCAGGAGTGCCGGGAGGTGGCTGGACACCGAATCATTCCGCAGGAATCTTCAATGCTTCGACTTTTCAAACATGTGCGGAAAGGTGGCGTTGCAGGCATGCTGGCGGATTTGAATTTACGGCCCAGTGAAGCGGCGACGGTCATTGACGCGTTCGGAATGAAAATGTGCGTCACGTTCTTGCACGCGATGTTGGCGCAGCGCGGTGGGGCATTGCTGGTGCCGGTCGAAGGGTTGTCGTTACCGAATGGTAGCTGTAGGGTGACCGTGCATCCGCCGCTGAAAATTTCTCCGGAAGCGAGCTATAAGGAAGTTGCGCAACAGTGCTGGAATTTTTTCGAGCCAACGATTCGCGCCAATCCATCGCATTGGCTGTGGGCGTATAAACACTGGCGGTTCAAACCGGCAAAGACGACGCGCGAATATCCGTTTTATGCGCGGCCTTGCAGTGAGTTTCAACGGCTGATGGAGAGTCTGCCGATCGAAACCAAAGCGGCGGCTTGATAGAAAGTTAATCGAGTCAGACTACTCCAGCCCGAGGATGCGTTTTCCTTCGGGGGTAATCATGGAATGATGCCATGGCGGATCCCAGACGATTTCCACTGAAGCATCGTCCACGCCTTCGAGATTGAGCAGTTTCACCTGCGCATCGCCTGCGATGGCCGGGCCCATGCCGCAACCGGGAGCGGTTAAGGTCATCTTCACATCCACTCGCGCGCCACCGGAAGGAGTCGGCGTCAACTGCATGTCGTAAA
This sequence comes from uncultured Verrucomicrobiota bacterium, assembly GCA_937894935.1. Taxonomy (GTDB): domain Bacteria; phylum Verrucomicrobiota; class Verrucomicrobiia; order Limisphaerales; family JADLHS01; genus JADLHS01. The sequence continues at coordinate 12,911 of CALAYC010000224.1, read as the reverse complement.
CCAATCCGAGGTCCACAATGTTGACGGGAATCTCCGGATCGAAACACGTGCGGAGTGTTTGCCAGACGAGATCTTCATTTACCGGACCTTTTGGAGGAATCGCAGCGTCTTTAACCTCCTGCCCGAGGGCGTCGGCGTCCTGAGGCGCGATGCGAAACAAACCGGTAGGCGTTTGGATTGTAAAACTGCCGCCGAGAGTTTGAGTGATATAAACCTCCGTGCCGGCGGTGAGGGTATCGGGAGTTCCCGCCGGAATTCGAACGGCGGCGCAATCGCGCTTCAAAGTGACTGCCGAGGTGTGATTCATATTCGGTAAAAGCGGTTTTAGGGTTTTTAGGACCGCTGCCGTTCAACCTAACAAGAGCCGACGAGGCGGGGAAGCGAATATCCGGATAGAAATTCCGAGGAAACAGTCGTGATAACTTCACGGAAGGAAGAGGCGCAGCGCAGGAATTCGCATTGGTGCACAAAATGAAACACGCCAGCCCCGGGCGCATGAACCACACCCGTGTGATTCATCTGGCGTATGACAGCGAACCCAGCGTTCTCGCGCCCATCGCGCAACGTCTCGTTGCTACGCCACCCTGAGCCGGCACAGGGGCCTATGCCGGTTGCGCCCGGGGCGGGCGCGTTCCACTTCGCGATTTGCTCAACCCTGATCGTTGTCTCCTTCAACAACTCGAAGCCTCTGAGCTAAATCGTCGCGGCATCGTATCATTGTTATTGAATCTGCCAATACCCACTACTGGGTAATCCCTTTACCCGGAACTGGGTAAGAACAAAACCGGTTTAGCGGCCTGAAACGCCAGTCAACTCGAGCAAAATTTTCAAATTTCAGGCGTTTTTGCAGCATTTTCACGGCGGTTTGCCGGGTTGAATGACTGACAGGCGACGGCGATTTGCTATGCTCGGCGGAATGAAGCCCACGTTCGCCGCGATAGAAAATTTTTCTTTGGGTGAGTTTTGCCGAATCGCCGCTGTTGTAATGGCGCCGTTGTTTTTGCTGCCTGTCTCGGATGCGTTAGCCGAACAAATCGTGGTGGCGCAGGATGGCAGCGGACAGTTTACCAACGTGCAAGCGGCGATCATGTCTGTGCCGATGGGCTACGCGACCAATCCGGTGATCATTTACATCAAGCGAGGCACGTATAAAGAGCAGTTATACATTCAGCGGGAAAAGCGGTTCTTTCATCTGCGTGGGGAAAATCCCGAAACCACCATTTTGACTTTTGATCTTCATGCCAACCTTCCTGGACCTGATGGTAAACCGATTGGCACTTTTCGGACACCGTCCACATATATTGATGCCGATGATTTCACGGCAGAGAATCTGACGTTTGCCAATTCCGCCGGGCCGGTGGGGCAGGCGTTGGCAATTCGCGTTGATGGAGATCGTGCCGTGTTCCGCAACTGTCGCTTTCTGGGTTGGCAGGATACGGTTCTGGTGAATCGGGGGCGGCATTATTTTGAAGATTGCTACATTGAAGGCCATGTGGACTTCATTTTTGGTGGGGCAACCTGCTGGTTTGAACGCTGCAAAATTCACTGCTTGCGCGATGGATACATCACGGCAGCGTCCACACCGGATACGAATGAATTCGGTTACCTATTTCATCGTTGCGAAATCACCGGCGCGCCCGGAGTAAAAACGTATCTGGGGCGACCATGGCGGGATTTTGCTGCGGTGGCTTTTCTGAATACCGAAATGTCGGAAGTCGTTCGACCAATTGCCTGGCACAACTGGAGCAGGCCGGAGCGAGAAAAAACAACGCGCTATGTCGAATTTGGCAGCACCGGGGCTGGTGCAAAATCGGAGCAACGGGTGAAATGGGCGAAAACGCTCTCAGCTGAGGAAGCTGAACAAATTACGGTGGAAAAAGTTTTGGGCGGTTACGACAACTGGAATCCGCTGAAACGAAATTGAGCACTTCAAATCCAGGCGGCGCGGAGTTGTTCCGGGTTTTCATCTCTCAATCGTAATGTTCGCAAACTGAGAGCGTCATGACGTTTGGCGAGACGTTGCCCGGATTCATCGGCCATCAACTGGCAGTGATAAAATTTCGGAGCAGGGAGGTTCAAAGCGCGGTAGATCAACAGTTGTCGTGCTGTGGACTTCAACAAATCCGCACCGCGTACAACTTCGCTTATCTGCATTTGCGCATCATCTACTACGCACGCCAACTGATATGCGGGAACATCATCGGGCCGCCACACAACGAAGTCACCGAAATCGCGTCCGGCGACGAATAATCGCAGTCCGAAATTTTCATCCATGAAAGAAATTGTTTCGCCATCGGGAACACGGAAACGCCACGAAATGCGAGTTGCCGGTTTTTGCGAGGCTGCTCTCAGCGCGGAGTTTTCGGAGAGCAAATTGTCTGCGGTTTTTTCGCGGCACGTTCCGGGGTAGAGCGGTTCATCGTCATCTTCGGCATGCGGTGCGCGGACAGCTGCGGCGATGTCTTTTCGCGAGCAGGTGCAAGGATAGATAAATCCGCCAAGCCGGAGTTTTTCGAGTGCAGCGCGATAAAGTGGGAATCGTTCGCTTTGGTTGTAAGGGCCGAACGGGCCGCCGCAATCCGGGCCTTCGTTCCAAGTGAAACCAAACCACTTCAAATCTTCATACATCGCGGTGATGAATTCCGATTTGCAGCGTGCGTGATCAAGATTGTCGTTGCGCAGAATGAGTGTGCCGTTGTGTTCTCGCGCCCGTTGCTGTGCGACCCAGAATGTTCGCGCGTGGCCTAAGTGCAGGTAACCCGTAGGCGAAGGAGCGAGGCGCCCGCGATAGACTGGTGGCGACGCGTCACTCATAACAAAGCCGGTTTCAGTACGTCAGCAGGTTGATGAGGTGAATGCCGTTGTTGGCCAATTCCCATTTTCCGCTGCGTTTGGTGACGAGTTTGCGGCAAGGATTACGCTGATATTCCGCTTCATCCACGCTCAGTAATTGCACGCGCGCTTTGCCTTTGATTTCCGCCGCGCTGCGAGGAGTTAACTCGATCGGCATTCCCATAAAATTCAACACCATTTCGTATCCGACAATGCCATCGCGCGTGGCTTGGGGATTGGGGCGAACAAGCGTGGCGTAACGATTCAACCACGGGAACTGCGTTTCTCGAACGAACACCCGACACAGCGGTTGCTGCCGTTGTAAAAAGGTCGTGAGGCTGAATTTTTCGCCAAGCTGTTTTTGAGCAAGGAAGACGGCGCGAGGATCAATGCCAAGCAGGTTCTGGCCGTTCCAATTGCCGTGGTCGTTGCGTTGACCGGGAAATGTTTTTTTGTACCACGAGGCGAACCGATCGTTGATCAGCAGATTCAATTCGAAATGCACATGAGCGCGCTCTTTGGAAATGCCTTCACGCGTGTTGGCAGTTCGGCCCATTATGCCGATCGTTTCGCCTGCTTTCACACTGTTGCCGGGACGAAGATCGGAACGAATTTCACGCAGATGCGCGTAAACGGAGTAAACTTCTAAGCCTTCCACCACATGCTGAAGCACGATGTAATTGCCGTAGTTGGAGAGCGACGGTTTGCGATTGATATAGGACACCGTGCCCGAAGCTGTGGCCAGAACCGGATCAATGGGTTCGTTCTTTTTGTCGCGCTGCAAACAGCGGATGTCCAGTCCTTCGTGCAATTGCCAGCCATCAGAACGCACGCAACCGAAACAGCCGCTCGGCCAGGTTTTCCCGACGGTGGGAACAAAAAAACGTTCTGCGCCACCATCGGGATCAAACAACGCGTTATTCGCCGTAGGCAATTGAAACGGTTGGGCGCTGGCAGAAATGACGCCGCTCAGAAACGCGACGAAGCTGAGACGTTTGAACATGAACAACAAAACGGAGAATGAGATTAACAACTTACTCGGGCACTTCGCTGAAAGTGGTTTCCGGTTTGTAACCGGCAGCATTGTTCCAACCGCGGACCATTTCGTCGGATTCGGTGCGGTCGGCATCTGGCGTAAACGTGATCGTGCCGCTGGCAATGCGACCAGGAATAACTGGCGCGGCGATCCAGCGATCGAAAACATTTGTACCGAGGCGGAATTGCGAGCGAATAGCGAAACGGCGGTACGAGTTGTTCGCCGAGTATTGTTCCAACAGGCGTTCGCCTTGTTGATTGAATTTCAAACTGATGACGTGGCCGTCGTCTGTTTCGATTACGCGAGCTGAGTGCAGATGCGCTTCGCTGAGAAACGGATATTTATCAATGGTGATCCAGACCGGCGAAGAACGCAGCACGCAGATACGTTCACTGCGGTCGCCGTGCAGCGGATTGGTTTCCAGATGGACTCGCAGCGTGGCGATCATTTTGTCCGGATCCGACTTGGAGGTTTTGCATCCGGCAACCAGCAGCGCGAACGCGAGCAGCAAAATGAGATTGAATTGCAACGGACGAATTACCATAGTGACGACCACAAAATCGGAACACGAAAGCAAAGTAAAGACTGATATGGGAAAACAATATAATAAGCTGGTTAAGCGCAAACGTCGGCTTGCCTATAACAAACGCAAAAAAGCCGCCGTGAAGGCGAAGAAGAAAAGCGTAAAAACAGCCGCTGCCTGAAGAGCCTTTCCGCAAAGAAAAAGCCGCCCGAAATCTCGGGCGGCTTTTTTGTTCAACTCAGTCCAGAGAAAGAAAAGTATGTTTTACCGGCTCAGTTCGATCGGATGAAATCGTCTGCTTCCAGGACAGTGCTGTCATCAAATCGGCGGTTTGGACCGGCGGAGCGGATAAGGACGCCTTCCTGAGCGAAATAGATGCGGAGCGGAGTGCCCCACGGATCCACGTATTCGCCTTTCTCGTTCAGTTCCGTTTTGCGGCCGACGAGGATAATTACGTTCTTGGAATTGTCACCTTGCAAAGCCTTGGCAATTTCAGCATTTCCGCCTGTCGGATAGCTGCCGACCCGTTCCTTGTATTTCTGCAAGCCAATGAAGAGATTTTCGACGTCTTCGTTGAACTTGGCCGTTTTGGCGTTGGCGCGAAAGGTATTCCAGGCTTTCGCCGCCCAAAACGAGCAGCAAATGACGGTGATGAATCCGATGCCGATCAAAACTTTTCTCATGCCCCGGGAATAAGCAGGGCCGGTACCAGGGAGGCCGGTAAATCGGCGGGATTACGCTTTACTGGTGGATTGGGGCGCGGCGGTGCTTTCGCGGATAATCAATTCAGCCGGGAGGCGACGGGTTTCCGGGCGTTCGCCCCGGAGAAGCTGCTGCATCATTTCGATGGCGGCAATGCCGAGTCGGAATTTGGGCTGGCGAACGGTCGTTAATGGGACACGAAAATGTTCGGCAACCAGAATGTTACCAAAGCCGAGCAACGAGATGTCCTGCGGAATGCGAATGCCTTGTTGTAACAGCGTGTTGGCGCAGCCGATGGCGACGAGGTCGTTGCAGGCCTGAATGGCGGTGGCGTCGCAACGTTCGTTCGCAAATTGCAGCGCCGCCTTGTGTCCGTCGTCAATCGTGCTTCCTGCGTGAAAAACCAGTGCGTCATCTACGTCGAGACCGACTTCACGATGAGCGCGACGAAAACCTTCGTAACGTTCCTGCGCCCAGATGGCAGGCAGTGGGCCGGTAAAATACGCGATGCGTTTGTGGCCAAGTTCGAGAAGATATCTGGTGGCGGCGAAACTGGCGGCGAGTTCGTCGGTCTGCACGCCGACGAATTGACTGCAAAACGCTGCGGGGGATCCAAGTAAAACCACCGGAGTTCCGCTGGCTTCCAGTTCGCGATAAATCTTCGCATCGCTTTCCATCCGATAAACCGGAGTCGCAAAAATTCCGTCAACACGGCGCGCCAAGAGGCGACGAAAACAGAGTTCTTCGAGTTCGGGTTTGTTCTGTGTGTGGCACAACAACAGGTCGTAACCCAGTTCCTGTGCGCGTTCCTCCAACGCGTAAACCATGCGGGCGAACACGGGATTGGTTGTCGAAGGAATCACCAGACCGAAGAGTTTCGTGGCGCGAGTCCGGAGACTTTGCGCACTCGAATCCGGCACGTAGCCCATTTCTTTCGCCGTCGCTTTGATGCGCGCGCGAGTGCTGGCGGCGACGTCCGGCTGGTCCCGTAACGCTTTGGAAACGGTCATGACGGACACTCCGACGCGTTCAGCAATATCAACAAGACGAACCATTTTAATTTATATCTCCGGGGTGGAATATCACAGATAAGCGCCGCGCCATTGTAATTTGCGTCGCAACGCTTCGAAGAATGAGCTGTCAGCCAGATGCATAAGTTTTACCGAGTACCGGCTGCGTCGCACGGTTACGGTATCCTGCGGAGTCAACTCGCTCAGCACATCGCCATCGGCGCTGAGAATCGTCGCTGGCCCTTTGCTGACGGGCTTAATGTGGATGGTGGCGTTGAGCGGGACGATCAACGAGCGATTTGACAACGTGTGTGGGCAAATCGGGGTCAGCGCAAAAACATCGGCAGTCGGCAACACAACCGCACCGCCCGCCGCCAATGAATACGCGGTGGAGCCGGTCGGTGAACTTACAATTAAACCATCGCAGCGATAACGCGTCAGTGGGTCGGAATTGACGACGACTTCGAGATCGATCAATCGCGCCACTTCACCGCGGCCCACGACGATGTCGTTGAGCGCCAACTTGCGAATGACTTTACCGCCCACACGCGCTTTGACTTCGAGCAACGCGCGGCGTTCGAATTTGAATTCACCGAGCCAGATTCGTTTCAGCGCGCGTTCCAGATGATCGGATGGGACGGCGGTGAGAAAACCCAGTCCGCCGATGTTGATGCCAAGCAGGGGGGTTGCAACTCCGGCGGTGTCGCGAGCGACGCGCAACATGGTGCCATCGCCGCCGAACACGAGCAGTAAATCCACTTCGCGTGCGAGTTGCGCGGTGTCGAGGCAAACAGTGGCGTTGAGTTTTGCGAGTCGCGCAGTGACCGGTTCGGTGAATACTTCGCGGCCAGCCGCTCGAATGAGTGTGGCGGCGCGAATGACCGAGCGAGCGCAGGATTGTTTATCGGGATTGCCGATGACTCCGACGCGTTGAATTTTTTCAGCCGTTTTTTTCAATCAAAACGAGAAATTCTTTGTTGCCTGCTGGACCGAGCAGCGGAGATTCGGTGACATCAACCCAGCGCAATCCGCCACTTTGGGACACAAATTGTTCCAACTCCTGAATGATCCGCTGATGAACAGTGGGATCGGTAATGACACCTGCGCCTTTGTCCGCTTCTTCCTTGCCAGCTTCAAACTGAGGTTTGATCAGCGCGAGGATTTTACCGGTTGAGCGCAACAAAGCAACGGCAGGGGGGAGAATTTTGCGAAGCGAAATAAATGAACAATCAATCACCACCAGATCGACCGGCGAAAATGGCGCGGGCATGCGGTCGGGAGCGAGATGGCGCGCATTTGTCCTTTCCATGACCACAACGCGCGGATCACGACGTAATTTCCACGCGAGTTGGCCGTGTCCCACGTCCACGGCGTAAACTTTCTTAGCGCCTGCTTGCAGCAAACAATCCGTGAAACCGCCGGTTGAAGCGCCGAGATCAATGGCGATCTGGTCGGTTGCGTTGATTTGAAAGTGCTGAAGCGCGTGCTCGAGTTTGTGACCGCCGCGACTGACAAATTTTTCGGTGACAGCAAGAGAGAGTTTGTCGGCGTCGCGGACCATATCGCTGGGTTTGCGAGCAGGTTGGCCGTTGATTAAAACCTGTCCGGCCATGACGGCGCGTTTGGCTTTCTCGCGGCTTTCGCAAATGCCCCGTTCCACCAGGGCCTGATCCACACGAATCATGACCGCAGCGTAATGACCGCGGGATTAAAAATCACGCCTCGATGCGCGAGGCGGATTTATTTCATGGGCGCGGCGGCGTAGAGCCGGGACTGCACGTCCTGGAAACTGTGCAGGAACATCTGGTTGTCTGCGACAGTTTTTTCGATGAGTTGTTTGACCAGGAACAATTCGGAACTGTTGATGACGGCGTGAACGCTTTGCTGAATCGCCTGCATCGGTGTGAACGTCTGAAACGATTCGCCAATGAGAATGAACGTCGAATGCCGACGCTGGCCCATGGGCATGCGTTGAATCGCCTGGAGCGTGAGATTCTCCTGAAGATTGTTGGCGGCAAACCGTTCTTCAATCACCACGACCTGATAACGCACCTGGCTGAATCGCACGAGGAAGTCGCTGTGGGTGGCGGCGGTGTGAACTTTGTAACCGAGTTCCTGAAGCGCCTTTTTGATTTCTTCCAACCATTCCGGCGTGGAAAACGCAATCAAAGCCGGTTTGTCAGACGCACTGAGAAATTCAAATTGATCGCTCATAACTTATTTAATCTTGAGACTGACGGCGGGCGTGGCCGGACCGCCATTGAGACCGCCGGAATCCACTGAGCCTTTCATGCGGAGCGAGCCGATGTTGCTGGTAATTTCGCCGCGCGCTTTCTTCAGATTGTCAATGCCACGAGTGACAACGCCGCGTTTCGAGCAGTAGAGCAGGGCGGTTTCTTCGGTTATCTTGCCTTGTTCGAACGCTTCGATAGCGGAGTGGTCGAACGTGCGCCAGCCGAACGGATAGCTCGCTTCGATGATTTCATAGAAGCTTTTGCCTTCCGTTTCACCCATGCGAATCGTTTCCTGAATACGCAGGTTTGTGCCCATGATTTCGAGCAATGCTTGTCGGCCACCGCCGATCTTCGGCACGAGACGTTGGCCGATGATCCAGCGCAACGAATCTGCCAGACGCGCTCGGATCTGGTCCTGTTCTTCCGGCTCGAACATACCGAGAATACGGTTAATCGTCTGGCCGGCATCAATCGTGTGCAGTGTGCTTAACACAAGGTGACCGGTTTCCGCAGCGCTCAATGCGATGCTGACCGTTTCGCGGTCGCGCATTTCACCGACGAGAATAATCTTCGGCGCTTGGCGCAAGGCGGCGCGGAGACCGTTGGCGAAGTTGTCGAAGTCAGTGCCTTGTTCACGTTGATTGAACGTGGCGCGAACATTCGGATAAACGAATTCAATCGGGTCTTCGAGCGTGACGATGTGAACGCCTTTGGTGAGGTTCACTTCGTTGAGAATCGCGGCCAGCGTCGTGGATTTACCGGAGCCGGTTGCACCGGTGACCAGCACCAGGCCGGTTTTCTCTTTGGGGATTTGCGCGAGGATATCCGGATGCTTCAGCGTTGCGAGCGTCGGAATCTGCGTGTTCAGCTTTCGGCAGACAATCGAGTAATGGCCGCGTTGCGAGAAAACGTTCACGCGGAAGCGGGCGCGATCGCCGAGTTGATACGACGTATCGCACGAGCCTTTGCGCATCAAATCCTGAAGATGCCATTGATTTTCACCGACGAGGTTTAAAGCAATGGATTCAGTGTGATAAGGCGTGAGTTTCTCGATCGGCGGATCGAGAGTAACAGGCTTGAGTTCGCCGTAGGACTCCACCTGAAGAGGGCGGTCCACGGTGAATAAAAGGTCGGACACCTCCGGCTGGGAATCCAGCATCGTGTTGAGGATGTGATCCAGCTCCAGTCGTCGCATCATAAACTTCGTCCTTGGCTAGCGATTAGGTTTCGTCGTCTTCCGGCGGGTGTGCGAGGAACTGACGGAATTTCCGTTTTTCGAGGCATTTTTCGTAAGCTTCCTCAGGTGAAATGCGTTTCATACGCAGATGTTCCATGATCGCGTCATCAAGTGGCTGATTACCCATCTTCTTACCGACCTGAATCATACCAGGAATCTGGTGCGTCTTGCCTTCGCGCACGAGGTTCGCAATCGCAGTGTTGAACACCAGAATTTCCAACGCGGCCACCCGGCCTTTCTTGTCGATACGTTTGAAAAGGTTTTGCGCCACGATGCCGCGGAGCGATTCGGAAAGGGTCGCACGAATTTTGTTCTGCTGATCTGCAGGGAAGACGTCGATGATACGATCCACCGTTTTTGCAGCGCTGGGCGTGTGCAGCGTGCCGAACACAAGGTGACCGGTGTTGGCGGCCATGATCGCGAGTTCGATAGTTTCCAAATCACGCAACTCACCGATGAGGATGATGTCCGGGTCTTCGCGCAGAGCGCCTTTCAGACCGGTGGCGAAACTCTTGGTGTGCAGACCGACTTCGCGCTGATTGACGAGACAGTTTTTACTCTCGTGCACAAATTCGATCGGGTCTTCCATCGTGATGATGTGGTCACGCCGATTTTTATTCGCGTAATCGAGCATTGCCGCCAGCGTCGTGGATTTACCGGAGCCGGTCGGGCCGGTGACGATGACGAGACCCTTGTGCAGCATCGCAAACTTTTTCAGCACGGGCGGCAGCGGGGCATCGAGTTTTTCAAAATCTTCAAAGGAAAGAACGCGGCTGGGAATTTGCCGGAACACCGCTGCGACGCCGCATTTCTGGTTGAAGAAATTGGCGCGGAAGCGGGAAATATTCGGAATTTCGTAGCCAAAATCGACGTCGCCCGTTTCTTCGAACGTCTTGATCTTATATTCGGGCGCGATCTCATAGATCATGGCTTTGAGCGTGTCGCTATCGAGCGGCGGGTGCTCCACGCGGTGGAGTTCACCGTTGATGCGCAACATGGGGTTATTTCCCGACGAGAGATGCAGGTCGGAAGCCTTTTGCTCAAACATCAAATTGAAGAACGCGTCAATCTTGGCCATATAATCTTTACGATTCCTGCCTTCTTTAGCTAAATCCGCACCAGCCACCGGGGCGCCCCGGGAAAATGAGCCAATTGAGCAAAATTATTAAGGAGGAGATTGCCTTGCAGGGGGTAATTCCCTTTGCGCGCTTCATGGAACTGGCCTTGTATTGTCCTGATTATGGATTTTACGAAAAGGAAAGTGACACAGTAGGACGCGCCGGGGACTTCTACACGAGTGTCAGCGTGGGGTCGCTTTTCGGGGAATTGCTGGCGTTTCAATTTGCCGATTGGCTCGCAGCGATGCCGAGAGAAAAGTTTCAAATCGTCGAAGCCGGAGCGCACGACGGAAAACTCGCGGCGGATATTCTGAATTGGCTGCGAGAACATCGGGCTGATCTTTTTGAGCGACTCGAATACGTCATTCTCGAACCGTCAGTAAAACGCCGGGCTTGGCAGGAAGAACGATTGAAGGATTTTGCCGGTCGCGTGCAGTGGCAGACAGGGTTTTCCAGTGCAGAGGCTGAATTTTCCGGTGTCATCTTTGCAAACGAGTTGTTGGATGCGATGCCGGTGCGGCGATTGGGCTGGGATTTGGCGCAGCGAGAATGGTTTGAGTGGGGCGTCACGTGGAGCGACGGAAATTTCAAATGGACGAAGATCGCGGCTGGTACGGTCGCGGAATTGGCGGATTTACCGGTGGAATTGTTGGAAGTTCTCCCGGACAACTTCACGACCGAAATCTCGCCTGCTGCAGAAGCCTGGTGGCGACGGGCGGCGTGGTCGCTCAGAGCCGGATATCTGATAACCGCAGATTATGGCTTGCGCGCGGAAGAGTTTTTTTTACCGGCGCGAGCCCAAGGCACGCTTCGCGCTTATCGGCGGCATCGTGTTACGACCGATTTATTAGACGATCCAGGCACGCAAGATTTAACGGCGCACGTGAATTTTTCGCATCTCCGACGGGTGGGAGAAGCCGCCGGATTAAAAACAATTCAATTGGTGGATCAAGGTTCGTTTATTGCCAGAGCCGCGGCAAATTTTTGGACGGAGGCGCAAAAAGTTGGTCGCTGGAGCGCGAAACAGAATCGCGAATTGCAAACGTTGATGCACCCGGAACACCTCGGGCGGGCGTTCAAAGTGTTGGTGCAATCGCGCGGCGTCCGTGCGGAGCTTACGGATGAAAGGTCGGGTAATTTGTGAAGGCAAATAGCTTGCTTCACATGAGATGCGCGGCATTTTGAGGCGCAAATTCAGAATTGAATCGAATGAAAGGAATCATCCTCGCTGGTGGCGCGGGCTCGCGGCTTTATCCGCTGACGCTGGTTGCCAGTAAACAATTACAACCGGTTTACGACAAACCGATGGTTTATTATCCGCTTACGACGTTGATCGAAGGTGGGATTCGGGAACTGTGTCTAATTTCGACGCCGCATGATTTGCCGCGTTTTCAGCAGTTGCTGGGAGATGGATCGCGGTTTGGGCTCACGATTGATTATCGCGTTCAGGAAAAGCCAGCAGGCATTGCACAGGCGTTTTTGATTGCTGAATCGTTCATCGGCAAAGACAACGTGACGTTGATTCTGGGCGATAATATTTTTTACGGCGGTGATGCGTTTGCCAAGGCATTCAAGGAGTTTTCCGACGGTGCCACGATCTTTGGTTATCACGTCAACGATCCAGAACGTTATGGTGTGGTGGAATTTGACGCGCAAGGGCAGGCGATTTCCATTGAGGAGAAACCCAAGCAGCCGAAGAGCAATTACGCAGTGCCCGGTTTGTATATTTACGACAACGAAGTGTTGAGCATCGTAAAAAATCAAAAGCCATCGGCGCGTGGCGAATTGGAAATCACGGATGTGAACGTTTCATATCTCCAGCGCGGCAAGCTCCGGGTGTCACGATTGACGCGCGGTTTTGCATGGCTCGATGCGGGAACGAGTAGCAGTTTGCACGAGGCCAGTGCCTATGTGCAGACGATTGAAAAGCGCACCGGCATAAAGATTGGTTGTCCGGAAGAAGCGGCGTATCGCGCCGGGATATTGAGTTTGGAGAATTTGGCGGAATTGACCGCTCGGATGCCGAATTGCGAGTATCGGGATTATCTGAACGGTGTGGTGGCAGAAGCAAAACGATTGAAGCGCGAACAATGATTCTTTTACTTGGCGGAACGGGTTATATCGGCGAGGCATTCAGAGCGGAACTGGAACGTCGGCAACGACCGTATCTTTCGTTGTCGCGGCGCGAATTGGATTACACCCGATTCGAAACGTTGTTG
>CALAYC010000223.1 GCA_937894935.1 uncultured Verrucomicrobiota bacterium | reverse complement strand
TCTTCACCTCGGCGCGGCGATCATCCTCTTGAGGTATTTATGAGATGGCTTCTAATGTTTGAAGATAAGCCTTTCATAACCCAGGGCGTTTTCGATCAGACTCGTCACGCCGTCTCAAGATACGAAGCGCTCCATCAACAACTTTTGCCAAGCTTTCCGAATCATAAAGATAATCCCCCCCAGTTGGACTGTAACAGGCAAGGGCGTGCGAAAGATCGCTCAAGTCTGAATCTTCAGCGAAATGTTCGAGTATATAGACCTCAATTCTGCTGGCAAACTCCGATGAGCGGTCAACTCCCGCCGAAAACGTTTCCAACATTTTTACTAATTCGTCATGGTGATTCTTCATACCCTTACTTTACCTTTGAAATGACTGTAACTATTCGTCTTCCGGTTGCTGCATCGACGACAACGACTGGCTTATTTGGCATTAAAGTGTTTTGCACCGCGATTGTAGCACCTTTGGGATTGTCGGCGCTATACTTTCTGATCACATTTCCCTCATTCAAGACTTTGTCAACATCGGCGACACTCATTGGTGGCCTACCTTTTTCGCCGTTGAGCATTCTGTTGATTGCATGGTCTGTTAAGATTCGACCTTCAGGAGTAATCGAAGGGAGCAACTGCCCTTTTTGCTGTAGTTCAGCAAAATCCTTGTTGTATTTAACCGGAAGCAAAGATTGCGGCGGCGGCTCGATGTTGACAGGCGTGACCGCTGGTTGCGTTGTGGGTGGCGGACACGGTTTGGGCCTGAACATAGGCACATTTGCGCTCGGTAGAGGTGCGAGTCCACCAGCCAAAACTCCAGCCGTCAAAGAGACATCACTAGCCAAACCTGCCGCGTTTGCCAAGCTTGGCTCGGCCGAGAAAGTTCCTGATCCAGTCCCAAGCTGGCTTAACGCTTGAGGATAACTGAGAAACCCTGCCGCCAATTCCGATACAGTATTCAGCGCCCCGGCCATCAGCCAGTGATTACCATCTCCCGAAGTTTGCAGCATCGCTTGGGAAAATTGCTGGTGTTCACCTTGTGCCCACGCGGCCAAATCGTCATACCACGCCAATCCCAACGGATCATAAAAGCTGATGGGATTGTTGCCCACGAACCCGTAGAGGTTCATGCCCCCCGCTTCCGCAATCGGATCGCGATTGACGAAGCGTTGCAGGCTCGGGCTGTAAGCCCGGCGCAGATACAGCACCAAGCCTGAATTTCCGTGGTGGCGCTGGCTGGCAAACCGATACGCGTTGGCCTCTGCCAATGGCCCGCTCACGGCCAAAGTGTTCCCAAACGGATCATACGCGTATTTGGCAACCACCAACTGACTGCCATTGACCAACACCGTCACGTTCAGATTGCCATCCGTGTGATAGTAGGCGTGACTGGAACTGCCGTGATCGGTTCGGGCCAGCGGCGCACTGCCGGTGCGCGTGTAACTGACCACCGGCGTATTGTTCCCGTCTCGCTCCTGAATCACCGTTACCCCATCGTAAAACAGCCGCACTTCATTGGTCTTGCTCCAGCCGGAAGTTCCGGCATCCCATTTGTAATCCCGCTGGATGCGACACCGATTCGCCCCGTCATAAACGAACTCACTCTTCCACGCTCCGGCCACGAACAGCGTCGCCAGCCGGTTCTCGTCATCGTATTCCAGAATTTGAACGCCGTTCGTCCGCAGATTGCCGTTGAGGTCATAGACGAACACGTTCGTCGCCCGCAAATCCACCATCACAGTGTTGGTATCCCACAGGCCGGTGCTGCTGGCGGCAATGGCTGTGAAGTTTGTCATTGCATCCACCAACGGGAAGTTGGTGCGCGCGTACGTCAGGTCGGCATAACGATCCGCCGTCAACCCGTTCACCGTCACGTTCGTCGCCGGGGCGGTGGTATTGCCCGAAACGGTCAACGTTCCCGAACGGTTGAGCGTGGTGAGTTGGTTGCGATTATCCACGTTGAACGTCTGCACGAAGGCGTGGTTCGTCCGGAAATTCAAATTGCCCGCCGGGTCATACCTGTAGCCGAGTTGCTCGTTGAAGCGCGGCGTGGTGTCGGCTTCGTACCCCAGCGCCGTCTTGAGCTGGCCCGCGTTGTCATACGTAAAGTGGCGATAATCGCCCGCGGTGTTCGTCAGCACCGTGCGCTGTCCGGCCAGAAGTTTGCGCAACTGTTCGTCAACGTTCTCATACAAAACTTCTTCAATTAAGAAGCTTCTTTCATTCAATATGTTCCACTGCTTCAAAACCGGAATGTCTTCCCCGCTCACGCCTTTCGCGTCCACACTGAATGCTTTACCCATCCCGATATTCATCGTCCCGAAGCCCAAGGTTTGATCAGATAATCCTCCCGCTTGGCTAGTTATTTTCTGTGGAGTGG
Source organism: uncultured Verrucomicrobiota bacterium (assembly GCA_937894935.1). Lineage (GTDB taxonomy): Bacteria > Verrucomicrobiota > Verrucomicrobiia > Limisphaerales > JADLHS01 > JADLHS01. Next base: position 856 of record CALAYC010000223.1, on the reverse strand, counting down.
CTGCTTCAACAAACTCGGTCAACACCTGCAAGCGGGTGGTTGCAGGGTTAAGGCCGAAGTCCTGCGGCGCAGGCGGATTCTCCCGCAATACCACATCCTGCTCGAAACCCGCCCGCGTGTAAGTGTAACGCACATCCGCGCGGAAATCGGTGAAAGCATCAGGATAAACCACCACATTGTCCCCGACTAATTGACCATCACTCTCCTTCACCTCCGCGAGAAGAACACTTTCCCCGCTGGAGGCATCAAAGTAAGCCAAGCCCCAGACGCGTGACCGCAGCCATTTCCCGTCCGGAGTTTGCATTTCAATAATGCCCGCTTTGATTTCCACCGGGAAGATCACCTTGCGCGGGCCTTTGGCCGCGATCGCACCGGCATCGTTGGGCAGAATTTCGATTTCTTCCTTCGATTCCTCCCACTCCCCGCGCTCGTTCTTGAAGTGCATTCCGGTCGCGAGTTCCTGATAGCTCTTGCGTTTTTCAACCTGAGTGCCGTCAGGAGCCAGTTCGACTTCGATCCGCTCCCACACTTTGTGATGCGCGCCACGCTCGACGACCGAATATGGTCCTTTCGCGACATCGCGGGGCGCGGGTGACTGCGGTTGCGCCATGACGCTGAGCGCACCTGCCGTCAAACCAATGGAGAGCCAGAGTTTTCATATTTGTGAGGGTAAAGGCGAAGTCGAACCCGGATGATTTGCCGGTGGTAGATATGGAATTACTGCCAGAGCCAGAAAAGCCTCAGTCGTTCCGATGGAAGTCAGATGTCCCGCAATGCTCCTGATTTTCATTTTCCGTCCATGAAGCCATCTCATAAATATGTGCTTGTACTTTTATCGTTAAAGTACTATGTGAAG
>CALAYC010000222.1 GCA_937894935.1 uncultured Verrucomicrobiota bacterium | reverse complement strand
TGATCAGTGAACGTCGTGCCGTCCTCGCGCTCGGCGACCTCATCCAGCTCGATTGTGAAATTCTTGATGTTGGCGGTCTTGAGTTGCTCGGCGACGCGCTGTTTCACATCGCGCGTGGTTTGCCCAATCTTGAGAAGTCCCGCGTGCGCCTTATCGTCAATCGAATAGGCGTAGATGCGCGGACGCGCCTTCGGTTTCGGCGCAAGGATTTCTTCGGTCGTCTTACTCATCGTCGGTGTCGTCGAGGTACATCGGCCTGATCTGAGACTCGATGTGAGCCTGCTCCTTTTTGGTGAGGCCATATTTCGAGTAAAGATCTGCGTCTGTCCAAGTCCGGTTCCATTTCTGCTGCGGGACCCAGGTGTAGGTAGAACGTGTGGCATGTTGGGTAATTTTACGTAGTGAAACTAAGAATCGGAAGAAACGGGTGCGCACATAGCTATTCAGGCTCTCGGCTTCCTTTTTGGAACCTACGTAAAAGAATAGGTAAGTCTGGGTGCATACCGACGGAGATGGTACGATGAAGCTGCCTCCGAGAACCTTCGCTGGGCGAGCGCCGCGCTCACCGTAAGCTTGCGGAACCATCACCTTCCACGTGTCAACGAGGTGGGGGCTCTTTTGAATCGCCTTACGTTCAATCCAACCCGTGAACCGCTTGCCTTTGCGGTGGTAGATGATGGCAACATCGTTCTTCCGCTGCTTCTCGTGGAACCCGTCGAAATTGGATGTCCAACCGAATTCCTTATCCACGGAAAGGATGTCGATGATGGACGGCTCGGCGGCGTCGCGCACTTTTTTAAGGATGCTCAGACCCCGGCTATCACGCACGAGGATGTCGTGTTCGTTAAGATCGCGAGATACCGGCCCAATGGTTTCCTCGCCGGTAACTGTAGTAAACTCGCATTTACCCGCGTTGTCTCGGTCCCAAAGGAAATAGCAGATACCTCCCTCGAAATCTACGCCCGGAAATACCAAGTCCATGCGCTCGTAGTCCAGTAGTTTCCTGATATGTCGGTCTTCCAGCATGGCTTTGCGGAAATCGCTTAGACCAAGGCCCGAGGCCATCCAGCGCGACGGGATAACCATCAAGAGATAGCGCGGTTCGAGTTTCTTCGCTTGCTCGACAAACTTGTTGTAGATGGGAATGTCACGAGTGCCCCCGTCACTCGCCAACTGATAAGGTGGATTTCCGATTATGACGTCGAATTGCATGTGGCCTCCAAAAATCTCGGTGAGCCGAGCCTTGATGTTGTCGCTGTGAATGAACGCGTAGGCGTGAGTTTCAAGTCCCGCCGCCCGGTCGAAAACGGATTTGCCCGCGCCGCAATACTGGCACTTGTCGCCATCCCAAGTGTGTTTGATGCGCTCGAACCAGATGTTGCCATCGTCGCTGGCGAAGGATTTGGCGATGGAATGTTTGCCGGTCGCATGCTTGGAGCAATAGACGCTGCGGCGCGCGAGCAGGCTAGTGATTTGCGTGATGCCGATCCCAAATACTTGCTTGGTCAGAATATGGTCCACGCGCTTTTGCAAATCGGGAATCTCCTGCTCCAGTCCCTTCGTGAGGCGTTTGGTGATTTCCCGCAGGAACACGCCCGACTTCGTGCAGGGATCGAGAAACTTCACCGTCTTGTCCGCCCAGATATTTGCGCCTTTGTTGTTCGCCGCCCACGCCTCGGCCAGCGTGTCGAGCATTCGATTGGCGAACTCCGGCGGCGTGAACACCTCGTCGTTGGAGAGGTTCGCGATGCAGGTCAGGACGTCGGGATTGCGTCCACGCAGGGCAAAGCTGGCCTGGGTGCTCATGAGCTACCTCCTCGGGAGACAAAGTGTGGCGATTGCAGAACGGAGATCATGATTCCGGATAGATGAGAATGCCTACGCGCGTGATGTGTTCGAGCAATGGCCGGTAATGGATGTCACGCCGGCGCGTATTGCAGCTTCGAGTCTGGGCAGCATCGCGGTTCATAATGTTGCCTCCGGCGTTGCGGCGACGAGTTCACTCACAGTCATGGGCGGGTAGGTTTTGGTGGGTGTGAAAATCTCGTGTTTGCCGAGTTGAGAAAAAAGCGAGTCCTCGGCACTGAAACTCGAAGACAGCGTGAGGCTCTGGAGGCTGAAGTCGCGGCGTTGATACCGGCCCTTCCAAAGATACGCCCACTCGGCAAAGGTGATCGGCTGATTGTCCCAGGTCCGCATTTTCATGGCGTCGCCGTGGATGAGGTTGACCGAAAGCACGCAAACGGCCGCGCGATAGAAAATGTCGGCTTCATCGAGGCCCAAATATTCGGCGAAGATTTCGAGCAGGTTTGCGCGGCAATCGGCAATGTTGTCCGGCAATAGTTCGATGCCATAAATGCACATCAGCGCAAGCAGCGCGTAGTGTCGGCGTTCAAACTCGGATTGGCCATACTTGAGTTCCACGGCGGCGAGCTTGCGCCGAAGGACCGGCACAAGAAAGTTGCCATTGCCGCAGGCGGGTTCGAGAAAACGCGAATCAATGCGCTCGGTCTCACCCTTCACCAAATCGAGCATGGCTTCGACCATCCATGCGGGGGTGAAGACCTCCCCGTGGTCCGCGACGCGTTGTTTGGATTTTACCAGGCTCATGTGCAATCAAGTGATCGGCTCAGTTCCTTCGTTGAGAATCTTCAGGTATTTGTCGTAAGCGTAAATGCGGCCGTAATTGCGTCCGGTGGTTTCGCGGGCAATGCCGAGTTTGGCGAGGTGTTTGAGGGACGCAGTCACGGTCGGCACGCTGAGTTTCAATTCTTCGCCGGCACTGGCAATCGAGAGGATCGGTTGTGCTTGAAGTAACCGATGAACGCGCAAGGCCGAGCCGGAGGCTTTGCCAATGGTTTGAATGCGTTGCTCGTCTGCCGCCGCAAGTTTCATCAAGGCTTTCGCGGTTTGCCCGGCTTGATTGGCGGTTTCCTCCACGCCGGTCAGGAAGAAGCGCACCCACGCTTCCCAATCGCCGGTGAGCCGGACGGATTGCAGGAGGTCATAGTATTGCTGGCGGTGTTGCTTGAAGTAGAGGCTGAGATACAGCAGCGGCTCGCGCAACGCGCCTTCCGCGCAGAACAAAAAGGTGATGAGCAGCCGGCCCAGGCGTCCGTTGCCATCGAGAAACGGATGGATGGTCTCAAACTGGACGTGCGCGAGCGCGGCTTTGATCAGGAGCGGGGTTTTGACGGGGTCGTCGTGCAGGAATTTTTCCAGTGCGCCCAGACATTCGAGCACCTGATCGGGGGGCGGCGGAACAAACAAGGCATTGCCGGGTCGCGTACCGCCCACCCAGTTTTGGGAGCGACGGAATTCGCCAGGCTCCTTCTCGCTGCCGCGCCCCTTCTTCATCAGTACGCCGTGGATTTCTTTCAACAGCCGGAGCGACAGGGGAAGTTTTTCCAGCCGCTTCAGGCCGTAGTTCATCGCGGCGACGTAATTGGAAACTTCCTGCACGTCGTCAATCGGCACGCCGGCGACGCCGTCCATTTCAAATAGCAGAAGGTCAGAGAGACTGGATTGCGTGCCCTCGATCTGCGAGGAAAGCACGGCTTCCTTGCGGACGTAAGAGTAAAGGAAGATGGCTGGATTGGGCAGAACAGTGGTTAACCCGTCCAACCGGCCAAGGGCGAGCATTGCTTTTTCGATCAGCTCTTGAATCTCGGCATCAAGTTCCAACGGAGGGGAAGGCGGTAGCGGATTGGGAACGAAAGCTCGGGCTTTCTCACCCGCTGCGGAAGGAATCGGAACGTAGTGGCCGGTTAACCCGCGTTTCATAGACTGTTAAACAAGTTTAAATTCCCGCCGGACGAATTAAAGGATGAGGGGTTATCCTTTAATTGTGAAGCGTGAAATTAAAGGATGCGTTAATTTCTCGTTGGTAGATAGAAAACGCGAATCAACAGACAGGTTTCTCGTCGAGGAGAATTTGAAAAAAGTGGCGGGAGCGGCGGGGCTCGAACCCGTAACCTCTGCCGTGACAGGGCAGCGCTCTAACCAATTGAGCTACGCCCCCGCCAAGGGACGCAAACACTAGGAAAACCAGTTCGCGTGGTCAAGTCGAAGCTCGAAGTATTTTGCAATTTGTGCATCGCGCTTGATTGCAACGGAGAGCACCAGCGTTCCGGCGCCGAAACACCGTGGATTTAAATGCGAAGGTGTGACGCTCTCCGTTTGCGTGGCGCGAGAGATGACTCAATTACAGGCGAATCTGCCGATATGCGCCGGGCAAAAAGGTTTGTTCGGGGCGCGGCGCATGAGTCGAAGGGCAGTCGGTTGCGGCGTTGACGACAGCGCGCATTTTCGCGAACCACCAGGCGGCGCGGGCGAGCCGACGTTCCCGGCGGGCGTAACGTGACGTTCGCGGTGCGCCGTGCAATCCAAGTTCCATCTGTTGCTCGTTTTGCTGCTCGTTGTTGATTGTGATCATAGTTTTCAATTTGATTGACGCGAGCAGCCTAGCGGGTGGGGGTGGACAAAAGCTGTCCGAGCAAAAAATTTGTTTCCGCCGGTGGAGGAAATCGGTGGGCGCGATAAATTCACAGTATTAAGCAGACTGGACGGATGAATCGGATTCGCCTAGAGTCGCCGCCGTGCCGAATCCATCCAAGAGCACTGCATCCAATCCATCGCCTCAAGCGGCGATGCCGTTTGAAGCTGCGTTGGAGAAACTGGAGAACATCGTGGAAGCGATGGAATCCGGGGATTTGCCGTTGGAAAGCCTCATCGCGCGGTATGAAGAAGGGGTGAAACTGGCGCGAGTGTGTCAGGAAAAACTGGCGGAGGCGGAGTTGAAGATTCAGCAATTGGAAAAAACGGCGGCAGGCGAGTTCAAACTGAAACCGCTGACGGCTGAGTTGTCCGAAGAATAAATTATGAGCAGATACCTCGATATGGTGGACGGTCCGGCGCACGTGAAAAAGCTGACCCCGCCCCAACTCGAAACACTGGCCGCAGAGATTCGGCAGGAACTCATTACGGGACTCTCCAAAGCCGGCGGTCATCTCGGCCCGAATCTCGGGGTCGTGGAACTCACCCTGGCGCTGCATCACGTGTTCAACACGCCCAAAGACAAATTCGTCTGGGACGTGAGCCATCAGGTGTACGTGCACAAGATTTTGACCGGTCGCAAAGATCGGTTTCACACGATTCGCCAGACGAATGGTCTGAACGGTTTCGCGTTACGTTCGGAAAGTCCGCACGATTGTTTTGGCGCGGGGCATGCGGGCACGGCGTTGTCAGCCGCGCTCGGCATGGCTTCGGCGCGAGACCGTCGCGGCACGGATGAAAACGTGGTTTGTATTTTTGGCGACGCGGCGTTGACGAACGGCATTTCCTTTGAAGCGCTGAACAACATTTCGCATACGACGAAACGATTCATCGGCATTCTCAACGACAACGAGTGGAGTATTGCGAAGAACGTTGGGGCGATTTCAGGTTACCTCAACAAGCTCATCACGCATCCGTCATACAACAAGCTCGCGCGGGATTTTGAAAATTTCCTGAAACGACTGCCGAAAGGTGACATTGCGTTGAAGCTCGCGCATAAGGCGGAGGAAGGTTTCAAAGGCGCAATTTCCGAAGTGAGTCTGCGCAAAGAAGAAACGACCGGGTCGGATGGCCGCGGTGGTTTTGGCAGTGCGATTCTGTTCGAAGAAATGGGCCTGCGTTATCTCGGCCCGATTAACGGTCACGATTTGCCGTTGCTCATCAGCACGCTGGAGTTTGCGAAGACGTGCGATCATCCGATTGTCATTCACGTTCTGACGCAGAAGGGCAAAGGCTTCGAGGCGGCGATGAAGCAGCCGGAGAAGTTTCACGGGCTTGGACCGTACGACGTTAAAACCGGTGAAACGCCGGCCAGTAAACCCGGTACGCCGCCCGCCTATCAGGATGTGTTCGGCCAGACGATGGTGAAGTTGTGTCGCAACAACAACACGCTGGTGGGCATCACGGCGGCGATGCCGAGCGGCACGGGCTTGAAACATTTGGAAAAGGCGCTGCCGGATCGCTACATCGACGTCGGCATTGCTGAGGAGCATGCGGTGATTTTTGCAGCGGGCATGGCGACGATGGGATTCCATCCCGTGGTGGCGATTTATTCCACGTTCCTGCAACGCGCTTACGATTGCATTCATCACGACGTCTGTTTGCAGGATTTGCCGGTGACGTTCTGCATGGATCGCGCGGGCCTGTCGGCGAATGACGGTCCAACGCATCACGGCTTATTCGACATCGCGTATCTGCGTTGTTTGCCGAATGTCATCGCCATGGCGCCGAAGGATGAAGATGAGTTGCAGGACATGATGTTCACGGCGACGCATCAGAATCATCCGACGTTTATCCGTTACCCGCGTGGCGCGGCGGAAGGCGTGCCGATTAAAGAGCAACCGAAGCTGATTGAAGTCGGTAAAGCGGAAGTGATTCGCCATTTCTCGGGCAACGGCAAACGCAAGGTTGCATTGTTCGGACTCGGTAATCTGTGTTCGATGGCTGGCAAAGCGGCGACGCAGCTCGCGGCGGAAGGTTACGATGTCGCGGTCATCAATCCGCGCTTCACCAAGCCGATTGATCCGGGCACGCATGAATTTTTCGGTCGCGGCGCGGACGTGATTGTGACGATGGAAGATCACGTGCTGATGGGCGGCTACGGTTCGGCGGTGCTGGAATTGTTCAGCGACAAAAACATCGCGACGCCCGTCGTGCGGATCGGTTGGCCGGATCAATTTATCGAACACGCCAGCACGCAGGATGAATTGCGCGCGAAGTATGGTCTGACGGTTGAAAACGTCATCGCCAAAGTGAAGGCGCAATTCGCGGAAGCTCCCGCGGCCCGCAAGCTGGCGGAAGTCGCATGAGCGGCTCCCGGGCTTTTCGTTGCCTTCGCATTTCGCAGCTTGAGCGATGAAGAAACCGTCACTGCTCATCATCTGGCTGACGGTTTTCATTGACCTCATCGGGTTTGGCATTGTCGTGCCGCTCGTGCCGGTGTTTGCGGCACGCTTCAGCGCGGACAGCTTCACCATCGGATTAATCCTCGCCAGTTTTTCGGCGTTGCAATTTGTCTTCGCGCCGGTTTGGGGACGGCTTTCGGACCGCATCGGGCGGCGTCCCGTCATGCTAATCAGCACGGCGGGGGCAGTTGTTTCTTATGCAATTTTTGCCATCGGCTCGGGATTGGAGAATCCGACGGCGGCGTTGATAACGCTGGGAATCGCGCGGGCGTTTGCCGGGGCGTTCGGCGGAAACATCACCGTCGCGCAGGCGTACATTGCGGACATTACGCCACCGGAACATCGCTCGAAACGAATGGGCTTGATCGGGATGGCGTTCGGGTTGGGATTCATTTTCGGGCCGGCGATTGGCGGAGTGAGTTTGAAACATCTCGGCATTACCGGTCCGGGATGGGTGGCGGCGGTATTTTGCGCCGCTAATTTTCTGCTCGCGCTGTTCATTCTTCCGGAAAGTCGCAAACCGGGCGTGGGGGCGCAGGCGCCGCAGCGACCGCATTTCACGCAATGGAAACACACGTTGACACAACCGGGCATCGGACTGTTGGTCATCGTGTTTTTTGTGGCCACGCTTTGCTTCAGTTGTTTTGAAGTCACGTTGGCGTTGTTGGTCTGCGCAAATTTTGATCTCGATATTCACAACAACAAAACCACGGCGACGGTGGCGACGTATCTATTTGTGTATTGCGGACTCATCAGTGCGATGGTGCAAGGCGGAATGATTGGGCGCATCGTCAAACGCCTCGGCGAAGTGCGGGTGATTACGCTGAGCCTGGTGCTGACGGCAATCAGTCTGGCGGTGTTGCCGATTATCAAAGGAAGCGGATTGTTATCGTGGGGAATTCTGGTGCAGGCGGAAGGGCGATCCTGGTGGGCGTTATTAGGCGCGTTAGGTTTGCTGGCGGTGGGGTCAAGTCTCACGCGACCGCCGCTCTTCGGTTTGTTGTCCAATCTGACCACGGCGGAAGAGCAGGGGGCGAACATCGGCGTGGCGCAAGGCGCCGCGAGTTTAGCGCGAATCATTGGTCAGTTCTCCGCGCCCATCATTTTGTTGGAGATTTCTTCGTATGCTTTGTACTTCGGCGCGGCGGCGATACTTATTGTGACCAGCTTCATGGTCGCGCAAAAACTTTCGCAACGACAAGCGGGTTAGGCGTCGGAACTTGACGCGAGACGGGTTTCCGAGTGGGGATGGGGATTTTTCGTAACTGAAGTCATGGAGTTGGCGCGCTAATTTGCTTGTCGGCTGAGCGTTAAACCTTCAGATTTTTTTCCCATGTTGGCCAAGAAGAAGAAAACTGCCATGGCGCCGTCGAAATCTGCGGCCAAAGAAAGCGCCGGGGCGCGCAAAACGCCACCGGCTAATCACGTGAAATCATCACGCCCGGCCGGAAAAAATCCGGAAACCCCTGTCACCGTCACCGCTACCACCGAGCCGGTGGACATCGATAAAGACCTCGAAGCGGAATTTAACGACGCCATTTTGCGTAAGGAATTGGGAGGCGTCGATCCCGAGCAATTCAAACGCGATCTGGAAGAGGCATCGAAGATCGTAATTGATACGGCGTTTTTCGAGAAAGCGGAAGCGCCGCAACAGAACGAACCGGAACGCAGCAGTTACGATGGCGACACCGCCATCAAGTTGTATCTGCGCGAGATCGGTCAGGTGAAGTTGTTAACGCCGGCGGAAGAGATTGCGTTGGCGGCGCGCATCAAGAAAGGCGACAAGCGGGCGCGTGAGCACATGATTAAAGCGAACCTGCGCCTCGTGGTGAAGATTGCGCGGGACTACGAGGGCATTGGGTTGCCGCTGTTGGATTTGATCAACGAAGGGAACATTGGATTGATGAAGGCGGTGGAACGATTCGATCCGGCGAAAGGCGGAAAACTTTCCACGTATGCGTCGTGGTGGATCAAGCAATCTATCAAGCGCGCGTTGGCCAATCAGTCCAAGACGATTCGCCTGCCGGTGCATCTGGTGGACAAGATTTCCAAGATGCGGCGCACCGCGCTGAAATTGCAGGAGGAATTCGGGCGCGAACCGACGGATGAAGAATTGGCGGAGGAATTGCAAACCACGCCGGCCCGCGTGGCGCAGATGCGGCAGGCGTCCATCCGACCGACCTCGCTCGATGCGCCCATCGGCGATGAGGATTCGAACAGCTATTCGGAAATCGTGCAGGACGAAAATGCGATTGATCCGTACGAGCAGCTCGAAGACAAAACGGTGACCGGCATGTTGGAAGATATGGTGAAAAAGCTGGATCATCGCGAGGCAACGATTTTGCGGTATCGCTTCGGACTGGACGGTGGCACGGAGAAAACGCTCGAAGAAGTGGGTGAGAAATTTAATGTCACGCGCGAACGCGTGCGACAGATTCAGAACATTGCGTTGCGGAAGATGCGTAAGATGATTGAAAAATTCGAGCGCGCGCAACGTTGATTCAGACAGATTCCAACTAAGACATGACTTCATCTCATTTGACGGCAACGGATATCGAACGGGCGATTCGTAATGTGCCGGATTTTCCGTTGCCCGGAATTCAATTCAAAGACATCACGCCGGTGTTGGCCGACGCACGTCTGTTCGCCGGCGCGATTGATCTGCTGACGGAGAAATTTCAGCCGGGCGACGTGGACGCAGTGGTGGGAATTGATGCGCGCGGATTTATTTTTGCGGCGGCTGCAGCGGTGAAATTGCAGGCGGGTTTTGTGCCGGTGCGAAAGAAAGGAAAGTTGCCGTACAAAACGATTGAACAGTCTTACGCGCTGGAATACGGCGAGGCAACGGTGGCGATGCACGTGGACGCGTTGAAGCCGGGCAGTCGCGTGTTGCTGGTGGATGATCTGTTGGCGACCGGTGGGACCTCGGCGGCGGCAGTGGCGCTGGTGCAAAAGCTCGGCGGCAACATTCTGGAGGCTGCGTTCCTGATTGAGCTGAAATTTCTCAATGGACGCGAAAAGCTGAGCGGAATTCCGGTGCGTTCGATTGTGGCGTATTAACGTCGGGACTGCTTGAGCGCCGCCGCTGTGTAGTCAAATTCTTCGTCGCAACGATTTGCGGCGGTCGTTTTTCTTTGGTTCACCACAAAGACTGCTTTCCAGCCTCGGGAGCTTTGCCTAAACTCCGTTTCACTCCGGATTATGCCGAGTGTTTACATTAAAACTTACGGTTGCCAGATGAACGAGCGCGACAGCGAGGCGGTCGCCGCGCAACTCGTCGCGAAGGGCTATACTCTTGCCGCGTCAGAATACGTCGCGGACGTGGTGTTGCTCAACACCTGTAGCGTTCGCGATAACGCCGAGCAGAAGGCGATTAACAAGATGGAAAATCTGGCGGCGGACATCCGGAAGAATCGTCCGAACGTCGTGCTCGGGTTCATGGGTTGCATGGCGCAGAGTCGCGGCAAGGAATTGATCGATCGGTTGCCGGACGTGGACCTCGTGGTCGGCACGCAAAAATTTCATCGCACGGCGGAATATCTCGACGAAATTCTTCAGGGCAAACGGGACAAGATTGTGGACACGGCGGAAGAGGAAGGAAGCGAAGCCACGATCAAAGAACATCTGCTCAACGGTACGGCGAAGAATAAATCGGTGACGGCCTTTGTGAGCATCATGCAAGGCTGCAATCAATATTGCACCTTCTGCATCGTGCCTTACACGCGCGGCGAAGAGCGGAGTCGCACAATTCCGGATATCGTTGGCGAATGCCGCCAACTCGTGGCGCAAGGCGTGCGGGAAATCACGTTGCTCGGGCAGATTGTGACGAGTTACGGTAAACGCGAGATTCCGAAGCGCGACGATAAATCTGCCTTTGTTCAACTCATCGAAGCGGTGCATGAGATTGAAGGACTGGAGCGCATTCGATTTACGTCCCCGCATCCCAAAGGTTACGGCGACGACCTGGTGGCGGCGTATGGTCGCCTGCCGAAATTGGTGGAGAGCGCGCATTTGCCGGTGCAGAGCGGCAGTGATCGGGTTTTGAAATTGATGCATCGCGGTTACACGCGAGAGCGATTTGTTGAAATTATTCGCAAACTTCGCGCGGTGCGACCGGGTATTGGTTTGACGACCGATATCATCGTGGGTTTCCCGGGCGAGACGGAGGAGGATTTTGAATTGACGATGTCGCTCTGTCGCGAGGTGGAATTCGACAACGCTTTTCTCTTCAAATACTCACCGCGCAAAGATACACCGGCAGCAGCAATGCCGGATCAGTTGCCGGAGGAATTGATCGAAGAACGTCACGCACGTTTGTTGGAGTTGGTGAACAGCATCGGCAAACGGAAATACGAATCTTACATCGGGCAGCAGGTGCAGATTCTGGTGGAAGGGCCGAGTCGCAAAAACGAAGCGCGCATGATGGGGCGCACGCCATGCAATAAGCTGGTGCTCTTCGACGGCAGCGAGCGGCATCGCGGTCAACTCATGGACGTGCGGGTGACACGCACCGGAAGTTTCACGCTTTACGGCGATCCGGCGATTGTCGGGTTGTGAAGATGGCGTGAATCGCAAGTTGCGATGTCAAAGATACTGCTTCAGCCGCGGTGAGTTGAAACATGAAGTCGTTTGGAAAGCGAACGCGATTTCGTTTGATTGCCTCGTTGAATCGGAAAGTCGGCACGCCAAGATTCGAGCCAGATCTTAATCAGAAGTCGCAACTTGCGGCTTCTAATCTCCACGCTCATTCCAGTTCAAGGTCGCGGAGCGCGATCTTGAATTTGCCGGCCAACTTGAGATGCCAGATCGGCATCTCAAGTCAGACCGAGCCGAGAACCTGAATTTACTTTTTCTTTTTGTGCACCTTCGCCGCGACTTTCAAGCGCAGGCCGTTCAACCGGATGAAGCCGGTGGCGTCGTCCTGGTTGTAGGCTTTGGTCGGGTCGGCTTCCATCGTGGCGATGTGCGGATTGTAGAGGCTCACCGGAGATTTGCGGCCGGCGACCATGATGTTGCCTTTGTAGAGTTTCACGCGCACGGTGCCGGTGACATTCTTTTGGGATTCCTCGACGTAGGCCTGAAGCGCGTAACGTTCCGGTGCGTACCAGAAGCCGTTGTAAACGAGTTCGGCGTATTTCGGAATCAACGCGTCGCGCTGGTGCATGACTTCGCGATCCATGGTGAGCGATTCCATTTGCCGATGCGCGAATTGCAGAATCGCGCCACCGGGCGTTTCATACACGCCACGCGATTTCATGCCGACGAAGCGATTTTCCACCATGTCCACACGACCGACGCCGTGTTTGCCGCCGATTTTGTTCAGCGTTTTCATGACGCCGAGCGGATTGAGTTTCTTGCCGTTGACCGCGACGCAATCGCCTTTCACGAAATCGAGCGTGACGAATTCCGGTTTATCGGGCGCGTCCTCGGGCAGCACGGACAGCGTGGTGAAATACTGGCGATTCTTCAGGTCGTAGCTGTCATACCACGGGTCTTCGAGAATGCCGGCTTCGTAGGAAATGTGCAGAAGGTTGCGGTCCATCGAATACGGCTTCTTCGCGCTGGCCTGCACGGGAATCTTGTGCCTGGCGCAGTAATCAATCATCTCCTGCCGACCGGGAAATTCGTTGCGATACCGTTCGTCGCGCCACGGAGCGATGACTTGCAAATCGGGCGCGAGCGCGGCGGCAGTGAGTTCGAAGCGGACCTGGTCGTTGCCTTTGCCGGTGGCGCCGTGGGCGATGGCGTCGGCTTTTTCTTTGCGCGCGATTTCCACCATGCGCTTGGCGATGAGCGGTCGCGCGATGGAAGTGCCGAGAAAGTATTGGCCTTCGTAAATTGCGCCGGCGCGGATCATCGGGAAGATGAAGTCGCGCGCGAATTCTTCCTGCAGGTCATCAATGTAAATCTTGGAGGCGCCGGTTTTCTTCGCCTTTTTGTCGAGGCCGGTGAGTTCCTCTTCCTGACCGATGTTGGCACAGAAGGCGATCATTTCGGCGTTGTATTTCTCCTTGATCCAGGAAAGGAGCACCGAGGTGTCGAGACCGCCCGAGTATGCGAGAACAATTTTCATGCGGCGGGGATTAAAGCGACAAAGCGCCGATGACGCAAAGCGGAAATGAGTCGGTTAAACCGCCTCAGACAAATCGGTGAAGGCAGGGGAATGAACGATAGAAGAATTTAAACTGCCGGATGAACAGCGGTTTCACGAGCTTCGTCGTGGATTGCTTAGCGGAAGAGGGAAATCCCAACGCGGAAAACGTCTGAGCGTCGATTGTAGAGCAGCAGGCTTTCGCCGTAGCCGGTGAAATATTGCGCATCCAGATACACGGCGGTCTTCGGGATTTTATACGTGAGATCGACCTGGACACTGTGATTCTCGCCGTCTTTGCCGATGCGTCCGAAGGCAGCGAGTTGAAGGCATTTCCACGTGAGCGCAACGCGTAAATCGGCGTAGCCGCGATATTCCTCAATGTCCGGATTGTCGCTCAAATCGCCGAGGTAGCCCCACACGCGCGGTTGCAACATGAGATGCAGCCCGTCCGGCTTTCCGAGCGTCAGTGTTGGGCGGAAATAAGCGATGTTCAAACTACGCGAATCCGCGCCGCCTTTGCCGTTGGATTCATGTTGAACACCGACTTGCACGTCGAGGCGATACCAATTGGTCGGTCCGCCGCCGAGCAGATTTTCGTATGAGTAAAGACCTTCGGGTTTGTAACTTGAATCGAAGAAGGGCGAAGACGGTCCACGCAAATCCCAGAGGGACGTTTGCGTGTAAGCGAAATGAAAGCCGCCGAGCAGCGGGGAGTTGGTATCGAAAATCTGGTATTTGAAACCGAATTGAAACTTCGCGTTGGGATCTTCGCCGCCGGCGATGAAATAGATGGGTTCGTAAGGCGAAATGTGCCGCCGGAAATAATCGACCGGATCAAAAATATCATTGGGTTTGGTTTCAGCGAACCCCGGGAGCGGTAGAAGCGCAATCAACAACCGGATGATTGCGGGCAGTGATTTGGTTGCGGCAGTGTCGGGAAACGTTTTGGATGGCATAATTATTTTGGCTCAGGCACGACGAGCTTGAAGATCATTTCATCGAAGCAGAGCACATAGAGTTCGCCATCGGCATCTTCGGCGAAACTCACCACGTTCTTGGGTTGCGCCAACAACGTGCCGTATTCGGTCACTTTGCCGTTGGCGTAACGCAGTCCCCAGATCGTGCCGAGATTGTAATCCGCATAAACGTACACGCCACGCAAGGAAGGAAACTTTTTGCCGCGATAAACATATCCGCCCGTAACGCAGAGGCCGACGCTGTGCTCGGGAAAGTTTCCATTCTTCATCTGGGCGGGTTGATGTGCGTATTCGATGACCGGCTCGGCAAACTGCGCGCCGGGCGGGCCGGGTTTGAAGTGATGAAAACCTTCGCGCACCGGCCAACCGTAGTTGCCACCTTTGACGATGAGATTGATTTCTTCCCACAAATCCTGGCCGACGTCGCCGAGCCAAAGGTCGCCTGTTTCGCGATCCCAACTGAAGCGCCACGGATTGCGCAGGCCGGAAGCCCAGATTTCTTTGCGCACGCCGTATTGGTCGGGCTCGTTGACGTAGGGATTGTCAGTAGGAATGCCGTATTGCAATTGCCGCCGTTCCCAACCCTCGCGACGACTGGAACGCGAATTTACATCAATGCGCAGGATTTTGCTTAGCAGACTCGACATGTTCTGGCCGTGATTATGCGGATCATGCGCCAATCCGCCGTCGCCGAGTGCAATGTAAAGAAATCCATCCGGGCCAAAACCGATCTGGCCGCCTTTGTGATTTCCGTACGGTTGCGGCACTTCGAGAATTTTACGTTCCGACGCGAGGTTCACCTGATTTGAATTCGCCGCGGAGATTTTGAATTCGCTGATGATGCTGCGGCGCGGGCGTTGTTGATTGTAGTAAACGTAAATGAGCTGATTCGAATTGAACTGCGGATGAAACGCGAGGCTGAGCAGACCTTCCTCGTTGTCCACCATGGGCTGACGGTCCACGATGTTCATGAATTCCAGCGCGTCCTTGCCATCGCTGCCTTTGCGCACAATCAAAATGCGCCCCTGTTGTTCGATGATGAAAAGGCGGCCTGAATGATCCGGCGCTTCAATCAGCCAGACTGGACGTTCGACCGCGAGCGCGGGAAAAGCGTTCTCAAGGGCGACGGTGGGCAACCCGGCAATGGCGGTGGGCGCGAAGGAAATCGTCAGCAGAAAACCCGAAAGAAGGCAGCCCAAAATTTTCAGCATGACCCGGAGGTTACGAGTCGGTGTGGCGCAGAGCAAAACGAATTTGCGACGGAAACCGACTCACGGCGGAAAGCCGATGGCGAGTTTTACGGCGGAGTATTCGGGATGAATTTCGCCCTGGCGTGTGCGGATAATTAAATCCGGTTCAACCCACGTTTGCTCGCGAAACCATTCGGGCAAATCCGTCGCGCGCATCATGCCGAACAACGCCACGAGCGGCGGTTCTCCTTCGCGAAACACCACCGGTCGCCGCCGCACAATCACGAGATCGGCGGCTTTGGCGCCGGCGACGACGCGGGCGAGTTGCGCGGGTTCAGTGGGAAAAACACACGCGAAGAAACCGCCGGGTTCGAGATGTTTTGACGCGGTGGCACAATAATCAGCCACGGTGCCGCGCAGTTCAAAACGGCAGGCGAGTTTTTGCGGATGCTCGCTTTTCACGCCGGCGTCGGGTGGAAAATACGGCGGGCTGCCGGTGATTAAATCGAAGCGTTCGTCCGCGCGTAAAATTCCATCGGCGCGAAAATTGCCTTCACGGATTTCGTAGCGGTTGGTGAGTCCGTTGTAGCGAGCGGATTTTCGCGCTAACGCCACGCTATCGCTTTGCGCTTCGACGGTGACGAATCGCGTTCCCGGCAATCGCCACGCGCAAATCATTCCCACCGTGCCGATGCCGCTGCCAAGGTCGAGTGCAGTGCGCGCGGTTGGACACCAACTCGTGCCATACCACGCGGTGAGAATGTCGTCGGTGGAAAAACGGTGACCGTCGCGAAGTTGAAACAAACGGAAATGACCGCTGATGGCATCGAGTGTTTCGTGCGGTTCAACTTTGAGCGCGGAGTGAGGATCTGAATTTGCCGATGGCGATTCAGTATCGGTTTGAGCGGCGCTGGAGTTTTGAGTTCCAAGGCCGGGAGGAATCGGGCCGGGTTTAGCCCAGCCGCGGAAATGTGATTCGAGGTTCACGACGCGTCGTAAAGGTTCACCAAGCGAACATAAAAATTTTTTCCGGTGCCCTCCATCACGGCAACGCTGCGGCTCTGTCCGAACTTCGGTTTGCCGGAATAACCCGGATTGATGAACCACACATTATGCAAGCGTTGTTGAAAGGGACGATGCGAATGACCGAAGATGACGACGTCCGGTTTTTCAGTGGCGATACGGGATTTAATGTCATCAGTCAGCGAGTGCGGCGCCACGATGTGGTGCACGAGAAATTTCAGATCGCCCAATTGCTTGATCTGGGTGAGTGGATAGAGCGGGGAATTGTCATTATTACCCAGCACTGCGGTGACCGGCGCGATGGCTTCCAATTGTGCGATGATGAAATCCGGTCCGATGTCGCCCGCATGAAAAATGTGGTCCACGCCGGCAAAGATTTTTTCGATGCGGGGATCGAGATAACCGTGCGTGTCGGAGATGAGGCCGGATTTCATGACGCGTGG
>CALAYC010000221.1 GCA_937894935.1 uncultured Verrucomicrobiota bacterium | reverse complement strand
CACGCATCGTTCGGAGTTTTCGATTGATAAACTCTACGCGCCCGAAAGCGCCGCAGGCCGACTCGGCCTCGTAGAAATGCGCGCGTTTGAAATGCCGCCGCACGCACGCATGAGTCTCGCGCAACATCTGTTGCTGCGCGGCCTCATCGCGAAGTTCTGGAACGAACCTTACAAAAACACTCTCGTGCGCTGGGGCACAGACATTCACGACCGTTGGATGTTGCCGCACTTTTGTGAAACGGATTTCAAAGATGTCATCCGCGATTTGCGCGACGCCGGTTATCCGTTTGAGTTCGACTGGTTTAAGCCGCACTTTGAATTCCGTTTCCCGTTCATCGGCGATCTCGCCCAGCGCGATATCTACATCGAACTCCGCACTGCGCTCGAACCCTGGCACGTTCTCGGCGAAGAACCCGGTGGTGGCGGCACGGTGCGTTACGTGGACAGTTCACTCGAACGTCTCCAGGTGAAAGCCAATGGACTGATCGGCGATCGATTTGCCATCACCGTGGGCGGTTATCGTTTGCCATTGCATCCGACTGGCACAAACGGCGAATTCGTCGCGGGCGTTCGTTATCGCGCGTGGCAACCGCCTGAATGTTTGCAACCGACGATTGGCGTGCATTCACCGCTGGTTTTTGACGTAGTCGATACCTGGAACGGTCGCAGCATCGGTGGTTGCACCTATCACGTCGCGCATCCGGGCGGACGCAACTACGACACGTTCCCAGTGAATAGCTATGAGGCCGAAAGCCGGCGCCTCGCGCGCTTTTTCCGAAACGGCCATTCGCACGGCGAATTCACCGTCGCACCGGCAAAACTTAATCCCGAGTTTCCATTCACGCTCGATCTGCGGAATGTCTGATGCGAATGACAAGAAATCTCGCAACCGCCCTTCACGTGTGGTAGTAGCTGCGCCCGCAATGGACGACACGTCAGTCGCGGAACCCGCAAAGACCTCCGCTCGCCTGCTGGATCATTATCAGCCGGGCGCGGATGTCTTTGATGAGTTGTTGGATAACAATCGCAAGGTTCGCCCGCATTACGCCCGATTGTTCGAATCGTTGGAGGAATTGGCTGCGCCGGAATTACAGCGGCGCGCTGATTCCAGTCAGCGGTTGGTGCACGAGCAAGGCATCACCTACAACGTCTATGGCGACCCGCGCGGCATGGAGCGTCCGTGGCAACTCGATCCGATTCCCTTCATCATCGCGCCGCAGGAATGGGCAACGCTGGAAGCGGGATTGATTCAACGAGCGACGTTGCTCAATAAAATCCTCGCCGATTGCTACGGCAAACAGGAGTTGATTCATACGCGTTGGCTTTCGCCTGCGCTCGTCTTCGCGCAACCGGATTTTCTGCGACCTTGTCATGGCGTACGCGTGGCAAACGACACGTATCTTCATTTTTACGCTGCGGATCTGGCGCGCTCGCCGGATGGACGTTGGTGGGTTATTTCAGATAGAACGCAGATTCCAACCGGCGCCGGTTATGCGCTCGCGAACCGATTGGCCACGTCGCGCATTCTGCCTGAACCGTTTCGTGATAATCACGTTCATCGCCTCGCCGGATTTTTTCGCGACATGCGAAATTCATTGGCCCGGCTTTCTCCGCGCCAGGACAAAGCCCGCGTGGTCCTGCTTTCGCCTGGTCCGCACAACGAAACCTATTTCGAACAGGCGTACCTCGCGCGTTACCTCGGCTACCTGCTCGTGGAAGGTCAGGATCTAACGGTGCGCGATAATCAGGTGTTCCTGAAAACGCTCAGCGGCCTCGAACGCGTGGATGTGATTCTTCGTCGCGTGGACGATGATTTCTGCGATCCGCTGGAATTGCGAAATGATTCTATTCTCGGCGTGCCTGGACTGGTTGAAGCAATTCGGGCCGGTAATGTGACCGTGGCAAATGCGCTCGGCAGCGGCGTCGTGCAAAGCCCGGCGTTCATGGCGTTCCTGCCGGGGTTGTGCGAACACATTCTCGGCGAACCTTTGTTGCTTCCGTCCGTCGCAACATGGTGGTGCGGCCAGGAAACCGCGCGCCAATACGTTTTGGAACATCTCGACGAACTGGTTTTGAAACCGGCTTTCCGCTCGCGTTTGCGCACACCCGATCCGGACAAACCGCTCAGTGACGAAGAGCGCGACACACTCAAACGTCACATTGAATTCGATCCCGATCTGTTTGTGGCTCAGGAGCGCGTGCAACTTTCCACTGCACCCTCATGGGAAGCGCGCGGTCTCGCGCCGAAGCCGCTTGGCTTGCGCGTCTTTCTTGTTGCTACACCGGATGGTTATCGCGTCATGCCGGGCGGCCTCACTCGCGTTTCACCGGATAGCGGCGGCAAGTTCATCTCGATGCAGCGCGGCGGCAGCAGCAAGGACACCTGGGTGACTTCGACGCTGCCGGTGGAAGAAGACACCTTGCTGTTTGCGCCGGGCAAAAACATCGAGCTCCGACGCACCGGCAACAATTTGCCGTCCCGACTCGCTGATAACTTTTTCTGGCTTGGACGTTACTCGGAACGTGCCGACGCCACCGCACGCCTGCTGCGAACGTCCTTGCAACGGTTCAATCCGGAACGTGCCGGCGGCGCATTACCGATCATCGTGCCGTTGTTGGAGACGCTCCAGATTCAAGGCCAATTGCCTGACATTTTGCAGAAACCTGAATTACGCCAGAACTCCGAAGCCTTCGAAGCCGAGTTACTGGTTGCCATCTTCGATGAATCGCGACCGGGAAGTTTGCGGCAGATTGCGGATCAATTGCAGCGGCTGGCGATGTCCGTGCGCGATCGCACGTCGCACGATATGTGGCGGGTGCTGAGTCAACTCAATGACCGTCTCGCCATGCCAACCGCCAGCATGGTGTTGCTCGCAGGCGATGCCGTGGCGGTGTTAAGT
>CALAYC010000220.1 GCA_937894935.1 uncultured Verrucomicrobiota bacterium | reverse complement strand
TTGTGCGCATCGCGGATGAATGGTCGCAGATCAAGAATCGCGCAAAAGCGATGACGGTGCTGCGCTCGCGGTTGTTGGAACGGAAGATTGCGGAGGAAAATGCGAAGTACGCAGCCAATCGCAAAAGTCAGGTTGGTACCGGTGAGCGCAATGAAAAGATTCGCACCTATAATTTTCCGCAGAACCGCGTGACGGATCATCGCATCGAACTCACGCTCTACAATCTGTCAAACGTCATTGATGGCGACCTGGACGGTCTGTTGGTGCCGCTGATGACTCACGAGATGGAGGAAAAACTCAAGGCGCTCAATGGCTGAGATGAAACGGCTTTGTGTTTATTGCGGTTCGTCACCGGGAAGTTCGCCGGTGTTCGCAGCCGCAGCGCGAGAACTCGGAGCAGCCATTGCGACGCGTGGGATTGATCTCGTTTACGGCGGGGCGTGTGTCGGTTTGATGAATGAAGTCGCCAACGCCGCGCTCGCCAATGGCGGCAAAGTGGTCGGCGTGTTGCCGCGCTTTATGAGTTCCAAGGAACTCGCGCATGTGGCGCTGACGGAATTGCATCTCGTGGAGACGATGCATCAGCGCAAGCAGATGATGGCTGAGTTGGCGCAGGGATTTGTCGCGTTGCCAGGCGGCATCGGAACGTTGGAGGAAATTTTTGAAGCGCTGACCTGGGCGCAGTTGAAATTGCATCCGTTTCCTTGTGCGTTGTTGAACGTGGCGGGTTACTACGATGCGCTGTTGCGTTTTCTCGATGACTCTGTGACGGCAGGGTTTGTGCGACAGGAATTGCGTGATTCTCTCATTGTCGCGAACAGCGTATCGGAGTTGTTTGATCGCCTGGCCGGCTATCGTCCTCCGATGACGGAGAAATGGTTTTCGATTCCCGTAAAATGATATGACACCTGAAGGATTGATTTTTGATTGTGACGGAACGTTGGCGAACACGATGCCACTGCATTGGCGCGCGTGGCAGATGATTACGCAGCGGCATGGATTGCATTTTCCCGAAGACCGCTTTTATTCACTCGGCGGCGTGCCATCGCGCGACATTCTGAAAATGTTGGCGGAAGAGCAGGGGCGTTCGTTGGATCACATCGCCGTCGCGCACGAAAAAGAAGAAGCCTATTTGCCGATGTTATCGGAAGTAGAACCGATTCACGCGGTGGTGGAAATTGCGCGCGAGCATTACGGCAAAATTCCGATGGCCGTCGCTTCCGGCGGAACGCAATCGATTATCTGTCAGGTGCTCGATCACCTGAAAATCCGACATTTCTTCGATGCGGTGGTGACGAGTGAAATGGTCAAAAAACAAAAGCCCGCGCCGGATATTTTTCTCGAAGCCGCGCGCCGCATCGGAGTCGAACCGAAATTCTGTCGTGCTTACGAAGATACAGACCTCGGATTGACGGCGATTCGCGCCGCAGGCATGGAGGCTGTGGACGTGCGGCAATGGCACAAGACCAGTCCGTAAACGGATTGGTTATTCGATGATTTCGATTTTCACTTCCGCGAGGCCGGAGTGAATCATCTGCAATTCCTCAGCGGCCGCTTGCGAAAGATCAATCACGCGGCCTTTCACGAACGGACCGCGATCGTTGATGCGAACAATAACGGAGCGGTGATTCGCGAGATGCGTGACCTTCACCTTCGTGCCGAACTTTAACGTCGGATGTGCTGCGGTGAGTCGGTTCCGATCGAAGATTTCTCCATTGGCCGTCGGGCGACCGTGATATTTCGCGCCGTAATAGGAGGCGATGCCGGTTTGAAAAACGGTTGTTTTCGCAGCCGCAATTTCAGCGTTGCTTGCGAATAAATTTCCGTTCAGGCCGAAGATGGCAAATGCGATTGCCAACAGTCTTGCGGACGGAAATGAAACCTGTCTTTTCATCGTTGCTCTCACAACGATGAGCACAGATCAGTCCACGCCCGACGAACGTGCAGCCGAAGAATTTCCGCGGAATGAGCCAGTCGAAACTGGCTCAAAATCCGGCACCGTTGCCTCGGGTTTATCTCCGCGCGAACCGCGCCAACAGCTTCTGATGAATGTCACCGAAACCGCCGTTGCTGAAGACACAAACGACGTCGCCCGGTTGCACCTGCGTGCCACAGTGCGCGACGATGGCGTCGGCATCCGGCAGATACGCCGCGGTTTTACCGGCGTTTTTGAGGTCGGTCATCAACTGCTCGGGATTCAATCGCTCTTCGGGCTTGAGTAATTCAAGCCGAGCGACCTGTGAAACGATTACACCATCGGCATCGACAAACGAATCGGCGAGTTCTTTTTGAAACACATTACGCCGCGTCGTGTTGCTGCGTGGCTCGAAGATGGCCCAGATTTTTTCCTTCGCGTATTTGAAGCGCAGCGCACGCAACGTTTCCCGGATGGCGGTCGGATGATGGCCGAAGTCATCAATCACCGTCACCCCGCCGGAAACGCCGCGCACTTCCATGCGCCGCTTGATGCCTTTGAACGTATCGAACGCACTCTGAATTTCTTTGTTGGTAAAGCCGCAATGTTTTGCTGCGGCCACGACGGCCAACGCATTGCGCACATTGAGTTCGCCGACGAGGTTCAAATGAAACTTCGCGCTCGGGATTTCGAATTCGCTCGCGGTCGGGCCAAGGCGAAGATTGCTGGCGCGAATGGCATTGAGTTCGCCCAGACCGAAGCGTTTCACCGGACAGAAATTCACATTCAACAACGGCGCGAGATTCGGATCGTCGCCGTTTCCCAGCAGTAATCCGTTGCGCGGCACGAGCCGGATGAAATGCGAAAACGTTTTCTGCACGGCGGCGAGGTTTTCGAAAATGTCCGCATGGTCGAACTCGAGGTTGTTGATGATGGCTACTTCCGGCAGGTAATGGATGAACTTACTGCGCTTATCGAAAAACGCGGTGTCGTATTCATCGCCCTCAATGATAAACCATTCGCTGTCCGTGAATCGCGCGCCCTGACCGAGATTCGTCGGAATGCCGCCGATGAGATAACTGGGATTGCGTCCGTTGTGCTCAAATACCCACGTGAGCAACGATGTGGTCGTGGTTTTGCCATGCGTGCCGGCGACGACGAGACAGCGTTTGCCGCGAATGAAAAATTCGCGCAACAAATCCGGCAGAGAACAAAAGCGCAGTTTGTGATCGAGGCAGTATTCCGCTTCCGGATTGCCGCGCGAAATGGCGTTACCGATGACGACGAGGTCGGGGCGATGCGAAAGATTCGTGTCCGCATAGCCGTTCATCACCTGAATATTGCGACTGGCGAGGAACGAAGCGGTGGGCTCATAGACGTTATTGTCCGAGCCGGTGACGGTGTAACCTTTTTCCAACAACGCTGCGGCGGCTGCGGCCATGGCGGTGCCGCCGATGCCGACAAAGTGAACTGATTTAATTTCCGAAAACATCGCGCAAGACGATAGGCAAATCTTCGGCGCGGAAAAGCGGGAAGTGTTCACAATCGCTTTGGAGAAGCTTTGAAAGGTTGAAGCGCCGGGGACAATGTTTATCCTCCCGCGCATGAACTGCGTGGTCACCGCCGGTCCAACTTACGAAACGATGGACAACGTGCGTCGGCTGACAAATTTTTCCACCGGCAAACTCGGCACGGAACTCGCCAATTTTCTCACGGCGTGCGGGCATAACGTTACGTTGTTGCGAGGTGAACAGGCGACGTATTGCGGCGAATGTCGCGCGCTGCGCGTGAAACCATTTTCCACGACGGCAAATCTGATGGAACAATTGCAATCGCTGGCGACGCTCGACATCGGTGCAGTGTTTCACGCGGCAGCGGTGAGTGATTTTACGTTCGGTAAAATCTGGACGCGCTCGGAATCAGGCGAGTTGACGGAAATAAAATCCGGTAAGATTTCAACGCGACAAGGTACGTTGCTGGCGGAATTAGTCCCGACCCCGAAAGTCATCACGAAACTTCGCGAATGGTATCCCAAGGCAAAAATCGTCGGTTGGAAATTTGAAGTGGACGGAGATCGGGCCAGTGTTTTGCGCGCAGCGGAAAATCAGTTGCGGGAGTGTCGTACAGATGCCTGCGTGACGAACGGTCCGGCATTCGGCCCGGGCTTTGGTCTGGTGACGCTCGCCGGGGGGTGTGTGGAGTGGTGCGATCACAGTGAATTGTTCGCGGCGCTCGAACGGATGTTGTGAAAAGCGTTCAGCCAAACGGAAATACTTATTCGTCAGGTGGCTGAAATCTCGAAGGCACGTGGCGCGCTTTCCCATTTGGATTAGACTGCTTCGCTTATATTACCGACCAGCCGGGCGAATGTCCGCCGGGTGAGTGGGGTTTGCCGGAATTGTGGTTGAATATCTGACGGAGCAGACGAGTCGGTAAATTGGTTTTGAACGCGGCTCGCGCTTTGATAAGTTGAACCGCCGATTATTTATGAAAATGACCTCTGGAAAAACGTTTGGCAGCCTCAGCGCTGTTTTACTGGCCGTCGGCCTCGTCGCCACTGCGCAAGCACAGGACAAGGAGCCGTTGATTCTGCAACTACCCGCGCCCACGTTGAAGGGCACGCCCGAACAGTTGCCCACCGGCACAAACATTGAACCGAACTCCGACCAACCGCCAGCCCCGATCAAAATTGCCAAAGGTGCGAAGAACGTCGCGCTCGGCAAACCGGTGACCAGCAGCGTGAATCCGTTTACGGGTGAACTCGAGCAGCTCACCGACGGAAAGAAAGAGGCGTTCGACTACGACACTGTTGAGATGAAGAAAGGTTCGCAATGGATTCAGGTGGACCTGGGTGAACCGTACAAGATTGAAGCGGTCGCGATGTGGCACGATCACCGTTATATCCAGGTGATGCATGATGTGATTTTGTTGGCGTCCAATGATCCGGAATTCAAAACCGGCGTGACGACGTTGTTCAACAACGACACGGACAATTCGTCAGGGCAGGGCGTCGGAACGGATCGCGAATATTTCGAACGTCACTACGGTCGCGTAGTGGACGGCAAAGGCACGGTGGCCCGTTACGTTCGGGGCTACACCAAAGGCAGCCATCTCAGCGCATTGAATTGCTGGCAGGAAATTGAAGTTTACGCCGTGCCGAACAAATGAATCGTTGGAGCGCACTGGCGTTGCTGTTGGCGATCGCGAGTGCGCTCTTTTTGCGTACGCCGCACCTCGGTAATCGGCCGCTGCACAACGACGAAGGCGTCAACGCCATCAAACTCGCCGCCTTGGTCGAGCGTGGGGAATACCGCTACGATCCCCACGAATATCACGGACCCACGCTGCATTATTTCTCGCAGGCGATTCTGTGGTTGAGCGGTGCGCGTGGTAACGAGGATTTATCTGATGCGCGATTGCGCGTGGTCACAGTCGCGTTTGGGGTTGCGTTAATTCTATTGTTGGTCCCGCTGGCGGATGGATTGGGGCGAAGCGGGTCTGCGTGGGCGGGAATATTTCTCGCCGTCTCTCCCGCTTTTGTTTTCTACAGCCGCTATTTCATTCATGAAATGCTGTTGGTGTTTTTTACACTGCTGTTGCTGGCGGCAGGGTGGCGTTACTGGCAGTCGCGAAAAGCAATCTGGGCGGCGATTGCGGGCGGCAGCGTGGGACTGATGTTCGCGACGAAGGAAACTTTTGTGCTCACGCTGGCGGCGCTGGGATTCGCGTTTTTTGCAACTCAGATTTGGAATCGTTGGCGCGTGCGTCGCGCTGGTGCGCCAAACGCCGATGTGGTGCGATTTCGCCTGACGACATTTATTTCTGTGCCGCACCTCGCGCTGGCTGTGGTTACTGCTGGATTCGTTTGGCTGATTTTCTTTACGTCCTTTTTCACGAATGCCGCCGGGCCTTTGGATTCCTTCAAAACCTATCTGCCATGGCTGAGTCGTGCCGGTGGTGCGTCGCCGCACATTCATCCGTGGTATTTTTACTTTGAGCGATTGCTCTGGTTTCATCCCGCTAAAAGTCCGCCGTGGACAGAACTCATTATTTTGCTGCTCGCAATCGTCGGCGGAGTTTTTGGATTTCTGGGAAATGCGCGCGTCACCCGGCCGGACTTCATCCGCTTCCTGAGTTTCTTCACGATTGCGCTTACCGGGATTTATACAGTCATCGGTTACAAAACTCCGTGGTGCGCATTGAACTTCTGGTTGGGCGCAATTCTTCTGGCGGGCGTCGGCGCGAGTGCGCTCATTGCGTCCGTTCGTTCGTCTTTCACCCGAGTGATGTTGCTGGTGTTGATCGGCGTCTGCGCTGTTCATCTGGCGCTGCAATCGTGGTTGCTGACGCGTGATTTCACGGCGGACGTGCGAAATCCCTACGTCTATGCGCAAACGTCGTTGCACGAGCGCGAATTGACGTCTCGCGTGTTGGCGATTGGTCGCGTCGCACCGGATGGTTACGCGACGGTGATGAAAGTGATTTCGCCTGAAAGTTATTGGCCGCTGCCGTGGACGTTGCGCGATTTCAAAAACGTAGGTTGGTACGAAGCATTGCCGGAGGATCCGTACGCGCCGATCGTTCTGGTTTCAGCAAAACTCGGAGCGTTGCTGGATGAAAAATCCGAAAAGCGCTGGATCATGACCGGGCTTTACGAATTGCGTCCGCAGGTGTTCTTCGAACTCTACGTCGAACTGGAGTTGTGGAAGCAATTTGTCGCCACGCTGCCGCGTGATTCTGACTGATCTTTTGTGAGTGAATCTCTTTCCTTGTCCGTGACGCCGCATCGTCGCAAAGCCGTCCTCATGCTGCTGTTGGCGACCATCTTCTGGTCGCTGAGTTTTCCCGTCATGAAAGCGCTGATGTCGGAGCAACAGCGACTCGTGCTCGAGGCAGGAACATGGTTTTTGACATTCCTGACGGTGTTTTATCGCTTCGGCGCAGCAGCACTGGTGCTGGCGCTACTGTTGCGCGGTGATATCCGGAAAATCTCGCGGCTCGAAGTGGAGCAAGGACTCGTGCTCGCGTTTTTCGGTGCAGGCGGAATCATGTTTCAACTCGATGGATTGGCTTATACGTCGGCGTCCACATCGGCGTTTCTCACGCAAACTCATCTCGTGTTTCTGGTGCTGTGGGTCACGTGGCGACAACGCCGGCGTCCGGCGACCAAGACGCTTTGCAGCGTCGGACTGGTTCTCGTCGGTGTAGCGGTGCTGGCGCGAATTGATTTTACGGCCATCCGCTTAGGACGCGGCGAAATTGAAACGATGATTGCCGCTGTGATGTTCGCCGGCGGCATTATCTGTCTCGATCATCCGCGATACGTAGGCAACAAATCACTGTCATTTTCGCTGGTCATGTTTGCAGGAATGGCGGCGCTGGCCTTACCGGGATTGTGGCTGACTGCGCCGAGCATTGCCGCAGTGCGACAGGCGTATGCATCGCCAGGTGCGGTGATGTTGCTGGCGACACTGGTCTTTGCCTGCACGTTGGGCGGTTATTTGTTGATGAACCGTTGGCAACGTCTCGTGCCAGCGACGGAAGCCGGAGTGATTTATTCCGTTGAACCGGTTTTAGCCTCGCTGCTCGCGTTGTTTCTGCCGGCTTGGATTTCTGTCGTAATGAAACTGGATTATCCTAATGAAGTCTTGACCACACCGCTCGTCATCGGTGGGGGATTAATCACTGCCGCAAACTTGCTGTTGCAAAAACGTTGAAGGAACGTGTCGCGTGCGATGGAAAAAAGTTTCCGGCGCTTGGACGAGTTGATCAAGAGGTTGAGTTGAAAGAATCAATGATTGAACGCGAAATACACCAAATACGCGAAAGAAAATTTTACCCGGAAAGTGTTCGCGTGATTCGCGTGGTTCGCGGTTCAAAAGCACCAGCTTTTTGGACTGCGGTGGCGAAGCGAAGAGACGATACCGCTTTTCGAGCGGAAGTAGCCCCGCGTGGCTTTCTTGTCCGTTATGAATTGCATGGCCGTTTTTAGACAGGATTAACGGGATTAAACAGGATTCCTTCAACCCAACCGGATTCCTGATTCTGTTAATCGTGTTAATCCTGTCTTCACTTCCTCCTTTTTCACCCGGTGTATTTTCAGTTTAATTGTCCCGCATGATTACGCGTTATTCGCGCCCCGAAATGCGGGCGATCTGGACGGACGAAAATAAACTCAAAATCTGGCTGCAAATTGAATTGCTCGCCAGCGAAGCCCTCGTGAAGGAAGGCATCGTGCCGGCGAAAGATTTCAAGAAGATCAAAGCCGGTTGCGACAAATGGTTCGCCGATCTGCCCGGTCTCGTCGCCCGCCAACGCGAATTGGAAAAGACGCTCAATCATGACGTCATCGGCTTCACCACCGCCGTCGCCGAAGCCATCAATGACAACGCGAGCCGCTGGTTTCATTTTGGTCTCACCAGCAGTGATGTGGGCGACACCTGTTATGCCGTGCAAATGACGCAAAGCGCGGACCTGCTCAT
Source organism: uncultured Verrucomicrobiota bacterium (assembly GCA_937894935.1). Lineage (GTDB taxonomy): Bacteria > Verrucomicrobiota > Verrucomicrobiia > Limisphaerales > JADLHS01 > JADLHS01. Next base: position 813 of record CALAYC010000220.1, on the reverse strand, counting down.
CGCTGACGTGAAGCTCGTGTTGAAATCCATCGCCAAGCGCGCCAAAGAACACAAGTTCACGCCGTGCATCGGTCGCAGTCACGGCATCCACGCCGAGCCGACGACGTTCGGGCTCAAGCTCGCGTTGATGTATGATGAATTCAAACGCGCGCTGCGTCGCCTCGAAGCCGTACGTGACGTTGTGGCGGTCGGAAAAATTTCTGGCGCCGTCGGCACGAGCGCACATTTGTCGCCACGCGTTGAAGCTTACGTTTGCAAGAAGCTCGGGATTCAACCCGCGCCCATCGCCACGCAAGTGGTGCAACGCGACATTCATGCCGAATTTCAAACCACGATGGCGCTCGTCGGCGCGAGTATTGAGCGTTGGGCCGTGGAGTTCCGTCACCTGCAACGCACCGAAGTGCTCGAAGCCGAAGAACCGTTTACGAAAGGTCAGAAAGGTTCGAGCGCGATGCCGCACAAGCGCAACCCCATCACTTGGGAACGCCTCACCGGTCTCGCGCGTGTGTTGCGCGGCAACGCTGTCGCTGCGCTGGAAAACGTTGCTCTCTGGCACGAGCGCGACATCAGTCACAGCAGCGTCGAGCGCATCATCTTCCCGGACAGTTGCACGCTGCTTGATTACATGTTCGGCTTGCTCACGCGTTTGATGGATGGATTGAACGTCTATCCCGAAAACATGAAGCGCAACCTCGGCCTCTCGCTCGGCATGTGGAACAGTCAGACCGTGCTGCTTGCGCTCATTCGCAAAGGACTCACGCGCGAAGCCGCCTACAAACTCGTGCAAGACGCCGCGATGCAAACCTGGGCCGT
>CALAYC010000219.1 GCA_937894935.1 uncultured Verrucomicrobiota bacterium | reverse complement strand
CTTCCGCTGCTACCGCTCTAAAAACCGCCAAATCAGCCCGTGTCGCGTCTCAGACGCCAGCTTGAATCGCTCTCCAATCCGCAGCCCCTCAATCCAAAAAATCTCTCCCGCTGCGGTCGTCGCTAAAATCAATTCCCGTCGCCGCTCCGCCGGAATCTTCTGATTCGTAAACCAATCCTGCAACTTCACTGCCGCTTTCATGCCAATCGGCTGAAACCGATCCCCCGGACGCCAGTGACGCAGGATGACAGTAGAGCCAATCCGGTTCGCGTCAAAAAATTCAGTCTGCGCCGGTTTCTTCCGAAGTGAGAGCCATTTTGCCTCCTCAAAGTTCCAACGGATTTTCCGCCCCGCGAATAAGACCGTCCCACCATCTTTCAGGTTCAATCTCAATTCACCGCGACGAAACGTTCGCTGCTCCGGCTTCACCAACCGAACGATTCCGTTCTCGTCTCGAACGGCTAATAGTCCTGCTCCGACCGTGATGAGCTTACCGGCTTCGAGTCGAAGCGACTCCACCCACTCAAACTCCGGCTCAATCTTCAACCGGCGTAATTGAATCTGCACCACCCGCCGTTGCACCGCTGCAGGCAAGCTTTTCCAAGGCGACCGCGATTTTTCCTTTTGCAACCACACCTCCGCCGCAAGCCGAACCGCCTCCGCCTCTGCTCCGACCAGATCCATCAATCGCCGCACCGCGCCATCCAGTCCCGGCTGATACTGCGACCGCAACAACGGCAATAATTCGTGTCGAATGCGATTGCGCAAAAAATCCCGCGACGCGTTCGATGCGTCTTCGCGAAAGCGGATTTTATTTTTCTGAGCGAACTCCAACAACTCGGCGCGGCTCACTTCCAGCAACGGCCGCCCAATTCGCACCCGCGCATCGGCTGGCGGAACGGCGCTCCACCTCATCCCCGCCAATCCTTCACCGCCTGCCGCACGCAACAACCGCAGGAAAAACAACTCCACCTGATCGTCCGCGTGATGAGCTGTTGCGATGACTGAGCATTTCAACCGTCGCGCCGTTTTCGCGAGAAATTCGTGCCGCAACTGCCGCCCGGCCATTTCGATTGAAATCCCCTGCTCTTTCGCAAACCGCTTCACATCGCCGCGCCCGATTTCGCAACGCAACTTCAATCGCCTTGCCGCCGCCTGAACGAAATGTTCATCCGCATCGCTCGCACGACCTCGCAATTGATGATTGAAATGCGCGACGGCAAATTTCGTTTTCGTTTCACCGGCCAGCTCCGCAAGCATCGTCAGCAATACCATCGAATCCAACCCGCCCGATACCGCAACCAATACGCGGTCGCCTTCGCTCCATAGTTTTCTGGCGCGAATGGTGATTCGTACTTTTTCTCGCAGGTCTTTCACGCGCGAATGCTAAAGAACCACAACAAAAAAGGCGAACGGTGTTTGCCGCTCGCCTTTCGTGTCAGAAATAAATTCGCTCAGTAGCGATAGTGTTCCGGCTTGTACGGACCGTCCACCGCCACGCCGAGATAATCGGCCTGTTTCTTCGTCAGCTTGGTGAGCTTGACGCCGATTTTCTCGAGGTGCAATCGCGCGACTTCTTCGTCGAGCTTCTTCGGCAGACGATACACCGTTTTCTCGTACTTATCCTTGTTCGCCCACAGATCAATCTGTGCGAGCGTTTGATTCGTGAAGCTGTTCGACATCACGAAACTTGGATGTCCCGTCGCGCAACCGAGATTTACGAGGCGACCTTCCGCCAACAGGTAAATGCTCTTGTTGCCCGGCAGATAATAACGGTCGTATTGCGGTTTGATGTTCTCAATGCGCACGCCTTTGTGCTTCTTGAGACGATCCACCTGAATCTCGTTATCGAAGTGGCCAATGTTACAAACGATCGCCTGATCCTTCATCTTGAGCATGTGCTCAAGCGTGATGACGTCGCAATTGCCGGTCGTGGTGACATAAATGTCGCCCGTGCCGAGCGTGCTTTCGATGGTGTTCACTTCGAACCCTTCCATCGCAGCCTGCAGCGCATTGATCGGATCAATCTCCGTCACAATCACCCGCGCACCGTAAGCGCGCAGCGAATGCGCCGAACCTTTACCGACGTCACCATAGCCGCAAACCACCGCGACTTTGCCGGCAACCATCACGTCGGTCGCACGCTTGATACCGTCGGCGAGCGATTCGCGACAGCCATAAAGATTGTCGAACTTGGATTTCGTGACCGAGTCGTTCACGTTGATCGCCGGCACGAGCAATTTACCCTGCTCCGCCAACTGATACAGACGATGCACGCCGGTCGTCGTTTCTTCCGACACACCGCGCCATTCCTTCACAATCTTCGTCCAGATGCCCGGTTTCGCTTTCGCGAGCCGCCGCAACAACGCTTTCACCACAGAAACTTCGTGGCTGTCACCTTTGTTCTCGTAAGCCCACTTCGATCCCTTCTCGAGTTCGTAGCCTTTGTGAATGAGCAACGTCACGTCGCCACCATCATCCACCACGAGTTGCGGACCTTTGTCGTCGGGGAACAGAATCGCCTTGAGCGTGAGTTCCCAATATTCCTCCAGCGTTTCCCCTTTCCAGGCAAACACCGGCGTGCCGGTCGCCGCAATCGCTGCTGCCGCGTGATCTTGAGTTGAGAAAATGTTGCAGGACGCCCAACGCACGTTCGCCCCCAAAGCGACGAGTGTTTCAATCAACACCGCCGTCTGAATGGTCATGTGCAACGACCCGGTAATGCGCACACCTTTCAGCGGTTTTTGTTTCGCGTATTTTTTTCGCACCGCCATCAAACCCGGCATTTCATGCTCGGCAATGGCGATTTCTTTACGTCCCCAATCCGCGAGCGCGATGTCGCGCACGATGTAATCTTTCGTCGTCGGCGTTTGTGCCGCGAACGTCGCGAGGTTCGGAAAAGCGGCATTCACTTCCGCGAGCACGGCGGCCGCCGGCGTAGCTTTTTTGGCTTTAGGCATAGTCTTAAAAAAATGGAAAGGTTGAAACACATCGTCTCAACCTTTCGAGGAATTATCAGATGGCTTTCAACAACGCTTCAACTTTGTTGGTCGCTTCCCAAGTCAGGTCCTTGTCACTCTTACCAAAGTGACCGTAGTTCGTGGTCTTGCTGTAAATGGGCCGACGCAAGTTGAGTTGATCGATAATATCCGCCGGTTGGAAACTGAACACCTTGTTCACGGCTTTGACAATCTTTGCATCCGGGATTTTGGCCGTACCGAACGTTTCCACGTGCACACTGACCGGATCAGGATGTCCGATGGCGTAGGCAAACTGGATTTCGCATTTATCGGCCAGTTTCGCGGCGACGATATTTTTCGCCACCCAACGGCCCATGTAAGCGGCACTGCGATCCACCTTCGTCGGGTCTTTGCCAGAAAACGCGCCCCCACCGTGACGGCCCATACCGCCGTAGGTGTCCACGATAATCTTACGACCGGTCAAGCCCGTGTCGCCTTGCGGTCCGCCGACAACAAACCGGCCCGTCGGATTAATCAGAAATTCAGTCTTCGGCGTAAGCAACTTCGCCGGCAACACTTTCTTGATGACGTTCTCAATGCAGAATTTTTCAATTTCGGCATGTTCAACGTCTGCCGCGTGCTGCGTGGAAATAACCACGTTCGAAATCGCCACCGGCTTGCCGTTTTCGTAAACGACCGACACCTGCGATTTCGCATCCGGCCGCAACCACGACACTTTGCCGCTCTTACGAATCTTCGTCAGTTCGCGTCCGAGCCGATGCGCAAACATAATCGGCGCCGGCATGAGTTCCGGAGTCTCATTGCTCGCGTAACCGAACATCAACCCCTGGTCGCCCGCGCCCTGCTTCGCCGTCTTCTTTCCTTTCGCTTTGCGCGCATCGACGCCTTGAGCGATGTCCGGCGATTGCTGGGTCACGATGACATTGACGAAAACTTTATCCGCGTGAAACACGTCATCGTCATTGACATAACCGATCTCGCGAATCGCTTCGCGCGCGAGCTTCACGAAATCGAGCTTGGCCTTGGTGGTAATTTCACCGCCGATGATGGCGATGTTGGACTTCACATAAGTCTCACAAGCCACGCGGCTGAATTTGTCCTGCGCCAGACACGCGTCCAGCACAGCATCGGAAATCGTATCGGCGACTTTATCCGGGTGACCTTCACCGACGGACTCGGAAGAAAAAATGTAACGGTTGCTCATGTAATTACGGTCAATGTTTGCGATTTGCCAATGACGTATTGACGTATCAGGATGGGATGATATATGCCTTAAGCAATGCGTCAAACGTAAATTCCGGAAAGTTGATTTGCGTCGCGCCCTTGAAGCGTTGGTTTGAATCAATCAGAGTCCGGCCCGTGCCGGACAGCCTGATTGCGGCAGCAAAGCGATATAATGTTCATGTTTATCACCCGAAAACCAACCAATGGATCAACATGGATTCTAGCAATCCTCTGGGTGACTTTCGTAATCACGCTTGGGCATGCCGCCAGTAAACCGACTGACGCCAAACCGCCGATTCCGCCTGACCTCTCATTCATTTCAGAATCCATCGCAGATGAAGCGAACGCTATTTACCTTTGGCGACGCGCCGCCAAAGTTCAAAAAGAACTGAACGACAACCTCCGGGAAATTATCACCTACGCCTGGCAGCCTGAGTCTCCGATCCCTAACGACGAAGAACAGACGGCAATCAAACATTGGCTGGAGCAAAATCAAGAAGCATTGCGATTGATGGAACTCAGCTTGAAAAAGCCACAAGCCAAATGGCTCGCTCAAAGAGGCGAAGAACTTCAACCTGAGCTTGCAGCTTTAGCGCAACTGGCCAAAGCTCGCGCAGTTATTGCGGATCGACACGCCGCACTTGAAAAGTGGGATGAAGCAGCGACCTTGCTCGAAGGCAACTTGCGCCTCGCACAGATCGCGATCGAATCGGAAGCCGCGTTACTCCACTACTTCCTTGGCTCCTCCGTGCGCACCATAACACACAAAGCAATATTGCGATTGGCGAATCATCGCAACACACCCACAAACACGTTGCACCGACTGCTCGCTGCCCTACCTGCGCTTGATACCGAAACCAACGCGTTTGCCAATTCATTGCGCGTTGAATTCACGATTTATACTTATCCAACAACAGATATGAATTGGTTCGCCGACGCCTGGTCAAAACGAGAAGCCCGAAATCTGGTGAGCCTCATGTATGACGAAGAATTTCAACGTCCGTTCATGGTGCTTTCCGATCCCGGCCTGGTGGCATTACATCCCAAGCCTTATGATGAACTCGCCGCATTAGAGCGAGTCGCCGCTACTTATCGCCGCTACCGCACCAATGTCTTTTCTCTTTGGACCAATCGCTTCGAATCAGATGAGGAAGCAATCGAAAAACTTCAAACCGAATTACTCGAGGCGATCGAACCTTTAATGAAAATATTGAAAGACGATCCATTGCCGCTGGATCAAAAAGGAATCGCCAAAGCCAGAAAACTCTATCTCTCTCTGACTGACCCAATCGGTCGCATACTGCAATGCAAAAACTCTTTCTTTTCCGTGGATGACGTTCGCGTGTTCAAAAACCGCACTGAACGCGAAGCCGTCAGGGCAATTCTCGCGGCTATAATCTTTGAACGCGAGAAGGAGCATTTGCCCGTTTCTTTAAAAGAGTTGCGCGAAGCTCAACTTCTCGCCGACTCTCCTTGGGATTTTTTTGCCAACGCACCATTAAATTATTCAAAAGAAAAACGCCTCATCTGGAGCGTTGGTGAAGATGCTGAAGATGACGACGGCGATGGCTCTGTCGATGCCCCGTGGAGCGGATTTGACGCCACGTGGAAAATTCCAACCCGGATTAAATAAACGATGTCCTCCACCCTGAAATCTCTCCGCGCCTTGTCCGATGCCACCCGATTGCGCATCGTGTCATTGCTTGAGCGCGATGAACTCTCCGTCAACGAACTCCAGGAAATCACGCGCATGGGACAATCGCGTATCTCAACGCATCTCGGGTTGCTCGCAGATTGCGAACTCGTCACTTCGCGGCGCGAGGGCAAACGCACGTTTTATCGGTTGAATCCAAACGCCGCTGGCACAACGGCCGAATTCATCCAACTCGCCATCAAAGGCGCAAGCGAATTACCCGAACATTCGCACGATCAAATCAATCTCAAGCGCGTGTTGAATCGCCGTCGCGAACAGGCAGAAGTTTACTTCAATCAGGTCGCCGGTCGATTTGACCGCGTCTATGGGCCTGGCCGCTCCTGGCAGGCGTTCGGACATTTGTTGCTGCGCATCCTGCCGCCGCTCACTGTCGCCGATCTGGGCGCCGGCGAAGGTCTGCTCAGCGAATTACTTGCGCGTCGCTGCAAGAAAGTTATCGCGGTGGATAATTCCGAAAAGATCGTTGCCTTCGGCGCCGCAAAAGCGAAAAAGAACGGGTTGAAGAATCTCGAATTTCGCCTGGGCGATTTACAGAATCCG
>CALAYC010000218.1 GCA_937894935.1 uncultured Verrucomicrobiota bacterium | reverse complement strand
CTTCGAGCTTCGGATATTTCGGTTTCCAACCGAGTTCATTCACCGCTTTGGTGGCGGCGGCGACGAGTTTGGGCGGGTCGCCCGGACGCCGCGGTTTTTCAATCGCCGGAATCTTCACGCCCGTAACCGTCTCGCACATCTGAATGACTTCCTTCACGGAATAACCGTCGCCATTGCCGAGGTTGTAAAATCCGGTTTTGCCCGGGGCGAGACCGAGAATATGCGCCTGCGCGAGGTCCACGATATGAATGTAATCCCGGATGCACGTCCCGTCCGGCGTCGGATAATCTGTGCCATAAATCTCGCATTGCTTCGCCTGGCCCAAGGCGACTTTGAGCACGTTCGGGATGAGATGCGTTTCAATGCGATGATGTTCGCCGAATTTTTCACTCGCGCCGGCGGCGTTGAAATAACGGAAGGCGATGAACTCCAGCCCGTGCAACTTCTGATACCATTGGAGGATTTTCTCGAACATCAACTTGGATTCGCCGTACGGATTAATCGGACGTTGCGGCAGATCTTCCGTCATCGGCACGCGATCCGGCGGTCCATACGTGGCGCAGGTCGAGCTGAAGACAAATTTCTTCACACCACATTCCACGGCCGCATCGAGCAGATTTAACGCGTTGCTGACGTTATTGCGGAAATATTTCGACGGGTTGGTCATGGATTCGCCGACCAGTGCGTTGGCGGCGAAATGTAAAATCGCTTCGGCCTTCGATTCGCAGATAGCCTGCTTGATGAGTTCGCGATGGCTGAAACAGCCTTCCACGAATTGCGCGCGCGGGTCCACGGCCGAACGATGCCCTTCGGAAAGATTGTCAAATACCGTGACCCGGTATCCGGCATTGAGGAGTTCTTCCACGCAGACCGATCCGATGTAACCCGCCCCACCCGTAACAAAGACATTCATGCGCGCTCAACATACCCTTGCCCCCTGATTCGGCTCAAATGTTTTTGCCACGCGGATTTTGTCGTGTTTTCAGTGAGGCGCGCACCGCAAATTACTCAAACAGTCTTGCCGTTTCGCGACATTGCGTCCGCGAGGTCGCTCTGTTACATCATGCGCCTATCATGCCCGACTCATCCGCCACCGTGCCACGTCTTGAAATGCGCCGCGTCTGTCGCAGCTTTGGTGCGACAAAAGCGCTGCGCGGCGTTGATTTGTCCGTGCAACCCGGCGAAGTGATGGCGCTCATCGGCGAAAACGGCGCCGGCAAAAGCACATTGATGAAAATCCTCTCCGGCGCGATTCAGCCGGACGACGGAAAAATGTTCCTCGACGGCGCCGATTACGTTCCGGGAAATCCGTTGCACGCGCGCCAATCCGGCGTGGCGATGATTTATCAGGAACTCGCGCTGGCGCCGCATTTGTCCGTGATGGAGAACATTCTTCTCGGCATCGAACCAACACGCGGGCCATTGTTGCGTTGGACGGAAATGAAACGTCGCGCTACGGAAGCGCTCGCAGAAGTCGGACTTGCCGATTTGGCGCCGGAAATCGAAGTGCGGCGACTTTCCATCGCGCAACAGCAATTGGTCGAGATTGCGCGCGCGGTCGCTCTGGATTGTCGCGTGCTCGTGCTCGATGAACCCACCAGTTCGCTGACCAGCAAAGACATTGAAAAGCTGTTCGCGCTGATTCGAAGACTGAAGGCGAAGAATATTTCCATTATCTACATCTCCCATTTTCTCGAAGAGGTACAGGCGATTTCGGATCGCTTCACGGTTTTGCGCGACGGCGAAACGGTCGGTCACGGTGTCACCAAAGAAACGCGCAACGAACAGATCATCGCCATGATGGTCGGGCGACAGATGGATGATCTTTATCCGCGTTCCACTCGAACCGCAGGCGAAGTCATTCTGGAAGTCAACGACCTCGCCGGATTTACCAAACCGCAATCGGCTTCGCTGCAATTGCGTCGCGGTGAAGTGCTCGGCATTTCGGGATTGGTGGGGGCAGGGCGCACGGAATTGATGCGCGTCATCTTCGGTTTGAATCGCGTGAAAAGTGGTGAGGTGCGCGTCGCGAATTTTTCCGGTCGCGCCACGCCACAACGCCGTTGGGCGCAACGCGTGGGTCTTGTCAGTGAAGATCGCAAATCCGAAGGCCTCGCACTGGGATTGAGCATCGCGGATAACCTGACGATGTCGCGGCTCACCGGCTTGGGGCCGATCGGTCTCGTCCTGCCATCACGCCAACGCGCCGCGTGCCAGCCGTGGATTGAGAAAATCCCCATCAAATGCCAAGGCCCGGCGCAACGCATCAGCGGGCTTTCCGGCGGCAACCAACAGAAAGTGGCTATCGCCCGTTTGCTGCATGCAGATGTGGATGTGTTGTTGCTCGATGAGCCGACGCGCGGGATTGATGTCGGCTCGAAAGCACAGATTTATCAATTGATTGATGAACTCGCCGCGCGCGGCAAAGCCGTGTTGATGATCAGCAGTTATCTTCCGGAATTACTCGGCACGTGCGACCGTATCGCGGTCATGTCACGCGGCAGATTGAGTGAAGCGCGCGCGGTTGCGGAGTGGGATGAACATTCGTTGCTCGCCGCGGCGATTGGACAGGAAGAATCATGAGCGACGGAGTCAAACGAGTCCGCCAATTATCGCCGCACTCCGGCTGGGGAAATCTGCTCGGGCGCTTTCTTGCGCTTATCGTGGTGTTCACGTTTTTCGCGATTTACGTTAAATCCACGGGCGGCGACTTTTGCTCCGCGCGAAACCTCGAAAACATTCTCCGCCAATCCTGCGTGTACGCGACGGCGGGAATCGGCATGACGATGATTATCATTTCGGCGGGCATCGATCTTTCTGCCGGCTCGTTGATTGCCCTCTCCGTCGTGACCGTAGCGCACGTCATGAATCTCGAAGTCGCCGGTGCCGATGGGCAAACGCAATCGTTAGCCGCTTTGCATCCGACGTTAACGCCACTGCTGGCGGCGGGCGCAGGAATTTTAATTTCTACACTCGCAGGTTTGATCAACGGCAGTCTGGTCGTCGGACTGCGCCTCGTGCCGTTCATCGTCACACTCGGAACGATGGGAATGATTCGCGGCCTCGGCAAAGGCATCGCGAACGAACGCGATATTTATCCGCCGGAAGAATCGTGGCTCAACACGGTGATGGATCCGGTATTCACCAATCCGGCCCGCAGTTGGCAATTATTGCCGACCGGCGTCTGGATGTTGCTGGCAGGCGTGTTGGTGGCGTCGTTTATTCTGCGCTACACGCGACTGGGCCGACACATCTTTGCCGTGGGCTCGAACGAAGAAACCGCGCGGCTCTGCGGCGTGCCGGTGGGCCGAACGAAATTGTTCGTTTACATGGCGGGCGGATTTTTCGCCGGGGTCGCGGGATTGATGCAGTTCTCCTACATCAGCGGCGTCGGCCAACCGACCACGGCGGTTATGTATGAATTGTTCATCATCGCCGCAGTCATCATCGGCGGCGCGAGCTTCAGCGGCGGTGAAGGTTCCATTCTCGGAACGATCATCGGTGCGCTGTTGATCACGATTCTTTACATGGGCGGACAACAGGTAGGCTGGCCGAAGTGGGTGCAGGAAATGGTCATCGGCGGCATCATTATCGTCGCGGTGGCGATTGACCGCTTACGCCACCGCAAGCTCACCTGATTCGACAACCGTTTTGCTTCAGCGCGGCAGCGTCGGCAATTCGCGCACGTAGATGTTTTTGAACCACACGACGGTGGTGTGCGCCTGAAGTTCAATCGGTCCAAACGGCAACACCGGCAAATCGCGTTGCCAATAATTCTCCAGCGTTGTGCCGTTCACCACGAGTTGATCGTTCAGAAACACATGCACTTTATCGCCCACCATGATGATGCGGAATTGATTCCACTCGCCAATGGGTTTGTCGGCGACGACCAGTGGCTTGCTCGCGTTCACCTTGTTATTGAATAAGCCACCGCTGCCGATTTCGTTACCGGCTTTGACCGGCTCCGTGTACGGATCCCAGATTTGAACCTGCGGCGTGCCGCGGAGATAAATTCCGCTATCTGCGCGCGGCTCAATTTTCCAATCCACGAGCAACTCAAAGTTCACGTAATCTTTAACCGTCACCAGATTGTCGTAATTGGTACCGCGATACACCAAGGTGCCGTTTTCAACGCGCCAGTTCAATTTGGCCAGTTCATCGGCTTTTTCCTGCGCGGCGGCCAGCGCCTGCGGCGTCATCGCCACGCGTTTCTTGGGATCACCCACCAATCCTTTCCAGCCGGTCAAATCCTTTCCGTTGAACAAGGACGTGAAGCCTTCGGTCGGACGGGTACGCGGTAATTCTTTGATACGAATGTTACGAAACTCGACGTAATCGCCGTGTCCAAGAAAACCAATGTGCCCGCGCGGCCGGAACAATCCCGGATGCTTCGCGATGCGAATCGGGTCTTTGATGTTGTTGATGTCCACATCGAGAATCGTCTTTCCGTTCAACGTCACCTTGATTTGGCGACCATCCGCAACGACTTCCTGAGCATTCCATTGGCCGGGCGGCAGCAACGCGCCTTTCTCCGCGGCAACGACGTCGTAAATCGAGCCGTGGAATTGTTCCGGTTTCAATCGTCCCCACTTGCCTTTCTCCGCCGCAACTTCATCGAGGATTTGAATTTCCATTCCCAGATACGCCGCGTCGCCTTCCAACGGGGCGCGAATACCGAGACCGTTGTTGGAGCCTTCCTCCAGTTTGAATTCGAAGCGCAGCACGAAGTTCTCGTACTCCTTTTCAGTCATCAGATTTCCGCCCGATCCTCTGGCGCAATAGAGAATTCCATTTGTCACGCCGTAAGCGCCTTCCTTGCCGTTCACGACCTTCCATCCCTCAAGGGATTTGCCGTCAAACAGCGGTTTGAATCCGCCATCGCTGACGGCGATGTGGGTTTGTTGACAACCAATCAGCAGCGTCGCCAGGCCGGTCAGGACGGCAAGCCAATGGGCGCGTGGAAAGCAGGTTTTGCGGTGTAAATTCATGAAATCAAAATGTTGATTGATGCGGGCGAGCCTTCGCGAAATCCTCCGACGTGTCAAGTGGGGTTTGAATTCGCGTGAATCGGATAAATTCTGGCCCGCATTAACATGCGTGCTTCCGGACGGAGCGCCGATTGACTTGGCGATGCGCTTTGTTAGCGTGACATCTGCGTCATGTTGAAGCATTGGTTCACCCGCCTCGCCCGCGTGGCATCCGGCTCTTTTGTTTCGGCCAAAGAGGACCTGTTCTCTTTGGAAAACAGCCTGACGAAGTTCGAACGCTTTTTTCATTTCTGGGTGCTGGTGGGACGCAGTTTCGTCCGCAACCGCTGCTTCGTTCGCGCTTCGGCGCTTTCCTACACCACGTTGCTCTCGCTCATTCCCATGCTGGCGGTCGCGATGAGCGTCGCGAGTGTGTTGCTCAAATCGGAAGGCGAAGCCCGCATTCGCCAGGCGATTGAAGGATTTGTGGATCGCATCGCTCCGACCGCACACGTTGATCCGGACATCACCGCTCCGCCTGCGTCATCTGATGAACCCGCTGTGTCGCGCGCGCCGTTTGAAAATATCTATTTCGATGAAAACGCGTTTCGCTCCGCTTACGGTGCGGGCACAAACGACGCATCGGAAGCGCCGCTGCTAAGCAGTGAAGTTGCAACGAATCCCCCGCCCGACGACGCTTCCACTCATGCCGCCAAAACGGAAGGCGCGACGCAGGTGAAGAAAAACGTTTCGCACGAGGCCGCCAACTTCATCTACGAGTTCGCACGCCGAAGTTACAGCGGAACGCTCGGCGCGACGGGTATGATCTTCCTCGTGTTAACCGCGATTCTCACGCTCACGCGAGTTGAAGAAACGTTCAACGATATCTGGGGCGTGACGCAAGGACGCGATTGGTGGTCACGCATCACGAATTACTTTTTCACCATCGTCGCCGGCACGGTGTTGTTGGTGCTCGCGATTGGTTTGATGAACGGACCGAATTTCGAAAAGTCGCGACAGATTATCCGAGTCGTGCCCTTTTTAGAACCGCTGCTGACGAACATTCTTCCCGCGCTGATTATCTGTTTCACGTTCGCCATGCTCTACAAGCTGTTGCCGAACACGAAAGTTTACTTCACCGCGGCATTGGTCGGCGGCTCGCTCGCCGGTCTCGCGTGGCACGGCTACAATCATCTCGGTTGGGTACTCGCATCGCGCGCGGTCAGTGCCAGCGCCATCTACGGCAGTCTCTTCATGCTCCCGCTGTTGATGGGCGGACTTTACATCGTCTGGGTAACAATTCTCGCGGGAGCGCAAATCGCTTACGCATTTCAGAATCGCTCTTCCTATCTGCTCGATCGACTCGTGGAAAACGTCAATCAACGCGGGCGCGAATTCGTGGCACTGCGATTGATGACGTGCATCGGTCAGCGGTTCAATCAAGGTCGTCCGCCAATCACCATCAGCGAAATCTCCGCTGAACTCGGAATTCCCAGCAAACTCGTCCAACAGGTGTTACGCACATTGCTTGCGGCTAATCTGGTGGTGGAAGTCGCGGGCCGCGAATCGGGTTATTCGCCCGCGCGTCCGCTCGACGCCATTAATTGTCATCACGTTCTGCTCGCAATGCGCGCCACGCACGGTCAGGAGCCGGCAACGCGTGACGAGCCCGTACGCGTTGAAGTGCTCGGTGAATTCGCCCGCATCCAAGCGGCGGAACGCGAAGCCGCGTCCGCGGTGACCATGCTCGCGTTGGTTAATCGCGCGCAAATGCGACTCAACGCGAAGTCCACACCGACGTTGCCGGAAATTACGCCCCCTGTCGCCGCGGCAGTGTTACACCCTGCCGACACGTTGGCGCCAAAATCCGGCGCCGCACCGACAGTGAAATTTTCCGAACCAACCACTGACGCACCATACGACGCGAAACCGGTTGAACCCGTAATCACATCGCACGAACCCGAAGCGCAGCCGGAAAAGAAAGAACCCGCGCCACAGAAAAGTTTTGCTCCCACCACACCCGTCGCAGCAACCCCGAACAACGAAAACGAATCCTTCCCCTTATGATCATTGGCGTTCCCAAAGAAATCAAAACTCAAGAGTATCGCGTCGCACTTCTGCCTTCCGGCGCGTATCAACTCATCAAGCGCGGACATAAAGTTGTCGTCGAACGCGGCGCGGGTGCGGGCGCCGGTTATTCCGACGCTGAATACGAGCGCGCTGGCGCAACACTTTTAGACACTCACGCGGCCGTGTTTGAACAGGCGGATCTGATTGTGAAAGTGAAAGAGCCGCTACCTGCAGAATACAGTCTGCTCCGCCCTGGTCAGTTGCTCTTCACCTATTTGCACCTCGCCGCGAACAAAACACTCACCGAAGCGTTGATGAAATCCGGCGCCACGTGCATCGCCTATGAAACGATTGAAGTGAATCGGCGATTGCCGTTGCTCGAGCCGATGAGCGAAATCGCCGGTCGCATGAGCGTATTGGTCGGCGGCTATTTTCTCGCAAAACATTTCGGCGGTAGCGGCGTGTTGCTCGGTGGTGTGCCTGGCGTGTTACCAGGGAAAGTAGTCGTGCTCGGCGGTGGTTCGTCAGGCATCAATGCCGCGCGCATGGCGCAAGGACTTGGTGCAGACGTCACAATTCTTGAAGTGGATTTGGAACGGATGCGTTTTCTCGATATCACCCTGCACACCGCACACACGTTGTATTCGAGTGAATCGCATTTAATGGATTTGTTGCCGGAGGTGGACCTGCTCATCGGCGCCGTGCTCGTACCCGGAGCGAAAGCGCCCAAGCTCATCAATCGCGAAATGTTGAAACAAATGCGGCCCGGCAGCGTGTTGGTGGACATTGCGATTGATCAAGGTGGCTGCGCGGAAACGTCGCGTCCCACCACGCACGACAATCCGGTATTCGTGGAAGAAGGCGTGACGCATTATTGCGTGGCGAACATGCCGGGCGCGTATGCGCGCACTGCCACCCAGGCGCTGACCAATGTGACCTTCCGCTACATCGAAACGTTGGCGGATTTCAGTTTGTCCGACGCGTGTAATCGGCAACCCGCCCTCGTCGGTGGCATCAATGTGATGAACGGCAAACTGACCCACAAAGCTGTTGCTGAAGCACACGCGATGACTTTGGAATCGGTAAAACTTTAACGCTCGAAAATTTCGCTACAAGAGCGTCACTGAAATCACGCAGGCCGATGAGAATGCTTTCGTCGGCCTGTTTTGTATTCAGTAAAGCCTCGGAAACGCCGTTCGAGATGAATTTTTGCCTTTTGATTTACACCACTTCCACCGGGCATTTCGGTAACGCATCAAGAAATGCCTGGCCGTATTTTTTGGCGAGAATGCGATTGTCCAACACGACCACAATTCCTGAATCCGTTCGCGTGCGAATCAATCGCCCGACGCCTTGGCGAAATTTCAAAATCGCTTCCGGCAACGAAAACTCGTTGAACGAATTTCCGCCGCGCGCTTCGATCGCTTCAATGCGCGCCTCAATCAACGGATGATCCGGCACCGCAAACGGCAAGCGCGTGATGATGACATTACTCAACGCTTCGCCCGGCACATCGACACCCTGCCAGAAACTGTCCGTGCCGAAGAGCACCGAATCCACATCTTCTTTGAACTTCTCCAACATCGTGGACCGCGGCGTGCCTGTGCCCTGCACAAACAATGCGATTCCAAGCTTATCAAAAAACGGCTGCATCCGTTCGCCGAGTTCCTGCATCAGTTTGTAACTCGTGAACAACACGAACGCCTTGCCGTGCGTTTGCGTGATGAAATGTTCAATCCATTTCTCCAGCGCATCGGTGTAACCCGCATCGCGCGGATCCGGCATTTTTTGCACAACGCACAATTTCATCTGTCGCTCGTAATCGAACGGCGTGCCGACCTGGAGCATCGTTGCGGATTCACAACCGACGCGACGGGCGAAATAATTCAGTCCGGGAAATTTCTTTGCCGAAGTCGAACGCGGGGCTGATTGCGTCGAAGCATCCTCCGCCGGCGCGCCAGTGGTCGAGAGCGTCGCACTGGTCATGATGACGCTGGTGTCGCTTTGAAATAGTCGGCGCCGCAGATAATTCGCGACGTCAATTGGCGCGGCGTTGAGCGAAAGACTTTGCTGTGCCTTGCCGGTGCGCTCGACCCAATACACGTGATCGTCCACCTGCTGACTCAGAAATTCGGCAATCTCCAGTTTCAACTCGCCCAACCGCCGATTGCACTCAATCAACTCCTGCCCGATTTCCTTGTCTTCGCTGGTTTTGACGAGATCACTCACCGCTTCACGCAAGCGTTGAATCGGCAACGTCACGTTGTCGGCCACGATTTCCGGACGACGAATCCGCAGCTCCGTCCAGGCGCGCTTTTTGGCATTGGCGGTTTTCGTGCGAGAAACTTCTTCGCTCTCGTTTTGTTGCGCATTGAGGTCGTTGCACGCGGCTTCGACGTTGGCGAAAAATTCATCCGCGGCGCCGAGGATTTCAGAAACCAGTTTCACCGCTTTGCCCTGGCGCAAGGTGGCGAGCAGACCTTTCTCCGATTTCGGATTCCAAAGCCGATTCAAAGCCCATCGCACCTGCCCGCTCGAAACGCTCAAACCGATGTGCCGCGATGCGACGTGTTCCATCGTGTGCGCTTCATCGAAAATGACGAAATCGTTTTTGAACAGAATTCCGCCTTCCTGCTCCTCGTCCACACCGCCGAGCAAAGTGAAGAACAGCGTGTGATTCAACACCAACACGTCCGAGGACAGAATCCGGTTTCGCGCCCGTTGAAAAAAACAGATGCCATTGCTCTTCCCGAATTCCGATTGATAGCCGCAGACTTTCGGCGAACATAATCCACGTTCCGAGCAAACCTGCGCCCAAACCTTCGGGTCAGGTTCGATGTCGAAGTCCGATAAACTGCCATCCTTCGTTTCCTTCGACCATTCGTAGATGCGCTGCAATTCTTCGGCTTCAGAACTGGTAAATAGATTGCCGCTTTGCTGCATCGCTTTTTGCAACCGTCTGGTGCAAAGATAGTTACTTCTACCTTTGAGCATGGTGTAGTTAAATCTCACCGGCTCGGGTAGCGCACTCAGGACGGCAGACAGCATCGGCAAATCTTTTTCTGTCAGTTGTTCCTGAAGATTGATGGTGTGCGTCGAAATGACCGCCTTCTTTTTGTGCGTGACTGCAAAAAGAATCGCCGGAATCAGATACGCCAGCGATTTGCCTACGCCCGTGCCCGCCTCGACCGCGAGATGCTCCTGATTCTGCAACGCCCGAGCGACGGCCACCGCCATTTGTTGCTGCTGGGGGCGATACTCGAAATTACTCGCCTTCGAAAGAATTCCGTGCGGAGAGAAAATCTCTTCGACTTGCGAAACCAGATCCGAGCCGAGGGGCTGCGCTTCGACGATGGAAATCATCTCGCTTTGTTAGTTATCGCTTGGTCTCAGGACACTGGTTGCGGATCGGGTGTCATCGGTGTTGGATGCATGCCGCTTCAACCAGATTGCCACCAGGCTGACGTCTGCGGGTGAAACGCCGGAAATTCGCGAAGCTTGCCCCAATGAAACGGGCCGAATTTTAATCAACTTTTGCCGTCCTTCTGCGCTGAGTCCCAAGACATTATCGTAATTGAACGAATCAGGTATTTGCTTGGATTCCAAGCTCTTAAATTTTTCCACCTCCGCAATTTGTCGTTCAATATAGCCCTCATATTTAATTTCAGTTTCCACCGCTTCAATCACAGCTGGAGGAAGAGTTTCATCGCGATTCGGCAGAGTCTCGTAGGTAACTTCCGGCCGACGCAGAATCTGCGCGAGCGTCTCGCTTCCGATGCGGGTTTTCTTCAGTCGTGCAATCTCCTGCTGAATCTGGGATCGCTTCGCCGCAAAAAGGTCAAACAGATGTTTTGGCAATAATCCGATTTCATAGCCGATTTCGGACAACCGCATGTCGGCATTGTCCTGACGAAGCAGCAACCGATATTCAGAACGGGACGTGAAAATTCGATAGGGCTCATTCGTGCCGAGGCTGACCAGATCGTCAATCAATACTCCGATGTACGCCTGATTGCGTTTGAGAATGATTGGTGATTTGCCTTGGCAACGACGAGCGGCGTTAATTCCGGCCATCAAACCTTGCGCAGCGGCCTCTTCATAGCCGGAGGTACCGTTAATCTGACCGGCGAGAAACAAATTCTGACAGGCCTTGGTTTCAAGTGACGGATGAATCTGAGTCGGCGGCGAAAAATCATATTCCACGGCGTACGCCGGCCGCATAATTTCGGCATTCTCACAACCCACCACCGAGCGCACTAACTGAATCTGCACTTCGAACGGCAAACAGGTTGAAAGGCCATTGATGTAAAACTCATCCGTGTTGACCCCTTCTGGCTCGAGAAAAATCTGATGCGTTTCCTTATCCACGAACTTGACGATTTTATCCTCAATCGACGGACAATAACGCGGTCCAACCCCCTCGATGACGCCGCAATACATCGGCGATAGATGCAGATTCTTTCGGATGATGTCTTTGGTCGCCGGCGTGGTTTTGGTTAGAAAACAGCTCATTTGACCGCCGTGATTGGCCAAAACCGAGCCACGTGGATAGGAACGGTCGCCAGCGGATTCTGAGTATCCAGTTCGCGATTGTTCCATGTGGAACAATTCATGAGGCCAGAAGCTGAAGAACGGCGGCGGCTCATCACCCGGCTGCTCCTCCATCACCGAAAGGTCGATCGATCGTCGCAGCAAACGCGGCGGCGTCCCGGTTTTCAATCGTTGTAACTCAATTCCCAGCGACCGCAGCGACTCCGATAATCCCACCGACGACCCTTCTCCCGCTCGTCCACCTTTTTGCTGGTTTTGCCCGATGTGCATCAGCCCGTGAAGAAATGTTCCCGTCGTAATAATAACAGTCTTCCCCAAGTAACGAATGCCTGTCGCAGTAACGACCCCCCTCGCCACTCGATCTTCACTTTCAATACTGATCGTTGAACCTTGTTTGAGATCAAGATTGGGTTCGCGTTCGCAAACCCATTTCATCCGAAATTGGTAAGCCTTCTTGTCGCATTGGGCTCGCGACGCCCAGATCGCTGGCCCTTTCCGGCGATTCAAAGTGCGAAACTGGATTCCCGTAAAATCGGTGTTTCGTCCCATCTCCCCGCCCAGTGCATCGATTTCCTTTACCAGATGCCCTTTCGCCGATCCGCCAATCGCCGGATTGCACGACATCTGCCCGACCGTATCCACGTTTGTGGTCAATAGCAGCGTTTGGCAACCCATCCGCGCGGCAGCCAGCGCAGCTTCAATCCCGGCGTGTCCCGCTCCAACAACGATGACGTCGTATTCTTTTGGGTAGGTAAACATGCAGAACTAACGCACCGAATATTTCGCGGTGAACGGCGTATTCCCGCTGTGCTTCTTGACCCCGCGCACCGGATTCGCACTGAGTCGCTCCAGGATCTTGAAGACGTGCTCTTGCTCGCCTCGTTCAGAAATTCGCTCCGAAATTTCGTCCACCGTGAGTGGTCGCTGGCGATTTGCTTTCAAAACTTCCAACACTTGTTGTTGAATCTTCAGAACGCGCGTGGCTGCTTTCTTGCCGGATTCAACTCCAGGTTGGTGATACGCGTTAATTCCAACCAAAGTCGCATAAAAACCCACGGCTCGCTCATAAAGTGCAATCAAGACGCCAATCGCCGCCGCATAAACTTCGTTTATCGTTATAGTCAGCGTGCTACGACCATTTTCAAGCATTGCTTGGCGGGTTCCGAGTAAGAATCCGCTCAAATAGTCGCCTGTAGTAAATCCGTTTTCCACATTGACCGGTTTGCCTTCCTGATCGCGCAAAACTTCAACAAACGTGAGGAAGAAATCATTTAGTCCGTCCCTAAGTTGCTGAATATAAGAATGTTGGTCGGTAGAACCTTTGTTTCCCAACACAGTGATTCCCTGATTGACCACTTTGCCTTTCAAGTCTTTCTCTTTTCCAAGCGACTCCATGATAAGTTGTTGGAGATACTTCGAAAGCAGCTCCAATCGATCTTTGTATGGAATTACCACCATGTTCTTTTCTCCGCGACCATTTCCCGCGTAATACCAGGACAGAGCCAACAACGCGGCTGGATTCTTGAAAATCGAAGCGACTCGCGTCAGCTCATCGCAGGCCTTCGCTCCTGCGAGCAGTGAATCGATATCAAAACCCTGAAGCGCTGCAGGCAATAAACCTACCGCTGATAACTCGCTCGTTCGCCCGCCGACCCAATCCCACATGGGAAATCGTTCGATCCAATTGTTAGTCTGAGCGAACTTATCCAGCTCGCTTCCTTCACCGGTAATGGCGACGGCATGCGCTTCAAATTTCAGTCCCGACGCCTCATAAGCCGCCTTGGCTTCCAACATGCCGTTACGCGTCTCTTTTGTGCCGCCAGACTTAGAGATAACGATACAGATTGTCTTGCTGAGTTGTTTCCCGATGGTTTTCAGCACGCGCTGAATACCATCTGGATCAGTGTTATCGAGAAAGTAAGGCTTAATCTTATCTTTGCCGGGTTGACTGAGCGCATTGCTCACGAACTGCGGCCCGAGCGCTGATCCGCCGATTCCAACGACCAGCATGTTCTCGAACTTTCCGCTTCGCCCACGAATTTTGCCGCTGTGAACCGCTTTGGCGAACGCTTTAATCCGTTTAACAGTTGATTCGATTTCGCGACGGATTTTAGGCTTGGGCGCTTTGGCCGGATTCCGCAACCAATAATGACCGACCATCCGGTTCTCATCCGGGTTCGCAATCGCGCCCGCTTCCAGTTCCTTCATCGCCGCAAACGCCCGCTGCATCGGCTTTTCCATCTTTTTGAAAAAGCTGGCTGGGATGTTCATGCGGCTGAGGTCCAACGCCAGATTGATGGCGGGAAACTCATAGTAAGCTTGTTGAAAACGCTGCCAGGACGAGGACGAATTGGATTTCATGTCAATGCTTGGGCGACCCGCGTGTTATAGGCCGAAAGTCGCGAGGGTTGATGTAATTGAATTCTGCAGCATTGTCCATTCGCTTCGCGTCCATTCGCCGCGATTTCAACCGCACGCATGTCGTCGATAAAACCCATTTGTCTCGGCCCGAAGCGCTGGCTAAATTCCAGTCATGCCGTTATACGAGTTTCATTGCGAAAAGTGCGAACGCGATAGCGAAATTCTGGTGCGCTCCAAAAATTGGGAAGGCACAAAGTGCCCGCACTGTGGATCGACCAAACTGGAAAAGAAATTTTCGACCTTCGCCTCAGCAACCGCCGGAAGCTCCGCTCCATCTCCGGCATCCTGCTCTGGAACACCGACTTCTTGCTGCGCGTGTGGCACCGGCCGACCACATCGCCACTAAGTCTCGGTTGTTAATCAAAAAGTGAAATCTTAGAAGGGCAGGGGAGATCTCTCGCTCCTCGGAGCAGAGTTGTTTTCTGAAAAACTTTGCGCACGAAGTCGCAGTGCGCATCAAATCAAATTAAGCGACTTGGCAAATCTCCGCCGCTGTCAGTTGTCGTAAATCTTCTACCAACCAATCGGGCTGGTGTGATTTCAATTCCGCGAGCGTTGCACCTCCAGTCGCCACAGCCAACACGTTCGCGCCAATAGCGCGACCGCACTTCACATCAAGCGGAGTGTCGCCAATCACCACTATTTCTTCGCCACGCAAGGGTTTTCCCAACACCCGCGAACCTCGGTGTCTCGCTGCGTGAGCAATTTGATCGCGATCCTCGTGATCGTCCGCAAACGCGCCCGTGACGAATTCATCCCAGAGATTGAAGTGTCGCAGCTTAATTTCCGCGCCGAGGCGGATGTTGCCCGTCAACAATCCCAGCAATGGCGGTGTGGGCAGCGACTTTAAATCGCGCAGTAATTCCCAAATGCCCGGACACGTTTCGGTCTGGCTATCCGCCAGAATGTGATCGAGCCAGAAAACGTAATTCTCGAAGAATCGCTCGAAGTTAGCCGGTGTCGGTGCAATGTTATTGGCGAGAAAAAACTCCCGCACCAGCCCTACATCAGTGCGACCGGCAAATCTCATTTTCTCCGTGCCGCCGGGAATGCCAAACTCCGTCGCGAAGACTTTCGCAAACGCCTTTATCCCTGCGCCGCCCGTGTGCACCAGCGTGCCGTCGATGTCGAAGAGAACCAGTTTGACCATTAACTCAGCGCTTTCACCGTCGCCTCAAGACTATTCACATCCGCCACATTCAACATCTGCGCTTCTTTATTGATGCGTTTCATGAAGCCCGACAACGCTGTGCCTGGTCCGAGTTCAATAAAGCGCGTGTAACCTTGCGCCAACAAATAACGCATCGATTCTTCCCATCGCACTGACGCAGTCACTTGTTCCACAAGCCGCGCCGAAATATCTTCCGGTGTTGTGTGCGGTTGCGCTGTCACGTTGGAAATTACCGGTACTGTCGGCGCAGAAATTTTTACCTGCTGCAATTCTGCTTTCAGCTTTGGTTGCGCACTTTCCATGAGCGGCGAGTGATACGCGCCAGCGACGACGAGCGGAATCGCGCGTTTCGCGCCTTTGGCTTTAGCAAGTTCACAAGCTTTGTTGATTTTCTCTGCTTCGCCGGAAATCACGAGTTGGCCTGGGCAATTTAAATTCGCCAAAACCACACCAGCCTCCGCGCAAACTTCACGCGTTTTTGCTTCATCCAAACCAATCACCGCTGCCATGCCGCCCTTCGTCACATCGCACGCTTCCTGCATGAAACGACCACGTTGGCGCACGACGCGCAAATTATCTTCAAAACTCAGCGCGCCCGCGGCGGTCAACGCCGTAAATTCTCCAAGCGACAACCCGGCTGTAGCATCAAATTGCAGCGTTGGAATGCGTTCTTTCAGCAATTGGAACGCTATCCAGCTCACCAGAAAAATTCCCGGCTGCGCGTTTTCGGTTTTCGTCAATTCCGGCTCCGGCCCGTCGCAACAAATCGCCGTCAAATCATAACCCAACGCTGCGTTCGCTCGCTCGAACCACGCCTTGGCGGTTGGAAATGCCGCGGCGAGATCTTTGCCCATTCCGACTACTTGCGCGCCTTGGCCCGCGAATAACAATGCCGTTTTACTCATCAGGCGCACAGTGAATACAAAAGCGCCAGCGAGAGAAAGGAGAGATTTCCAACGCACATTAGCAGCGTTATTCTCCTCGCGCATGAAAATTTATGCCGCGATCACCGTCATCGGCCGCGACCAATCGGGCGTCGTCGCCAAAGTGACCGGCTTTCTCTTTGCGCAACGCGCGAACATCGAAGCGCTCGAAGAAAAAGTGACGCGCGGTCAGTTCGGAATGACCATTCAAGCCTCGTGGGCCGCGAACGAATGCAATGCTCCTGCCTTGCGCGCCGGACTCGCTGCGTTGGCTGCCGAACTGCGAATGGAAATCGCCATCCGGTTCATTGAACCGAAACGTCGCCAACGCTTCGCCATCATGGTGACGCGCGAAACACATTGTTTCGAAGCCATCATGGCCGCCGCGCACAAACGCCGGCTCAAAGCCGATCCGGTCATCGTGATTGGCAATCATCCTGATCTCGCGCCACTCGCGAAGAAATTCAAACTGCCGTTCGTTCACATCCCGTGGCACGACCGCGTCAAAGCCGAGCAACGCGCTTTGTCGTTACTCGCCAGACACGAAATTGATTTCGTCGTGCTTGCGCGGTTCATGAAAATTCTCTCGCCGACCTTTGTGTGGCGTTACAAAAACAAGATCATCAATATTCATCCGTCGCTGTTACCAAGCTTCCCCGGTCCGAGCGCTTATCGGCAAGCGTACGAACACGGCGTGAAAATTGTTGGTGTTACCGCGCATTTTGTGAGCATGCACCTGGATGAAGGTCCGATTATTTCTCAGGACAGTTTCCGCGTGCGCGCCGGAATGTCGTTGAAAGATATCATCGTCACCGGTCAACGACTCGAAGCGAAAGTTTTGGTGAAAGCCATCCAGCTCTACCTGACAAAACGACTTGATGTTTATTGGGGCACAGTCAAAGAAGTTTGATAAGCATCAAAATTTCGCAGCCTGCGGGATAACAAGGCAGACGCGTGAAAAAACACAAACGTCCGCCCTCTCACGTCGGCGGCTACAGTCCGAGGAAATTTTGAACAATCTGAGCTAAGGCGTTTTCAGCCGCTCCAATTCCACCGTGAGTCCGGGCAACGCCGTTTCCAACGTCTTTTGCAATTGATCCAACGCTACGTCGGCTGGCGCGGAAACTTTTGCTGTCGCTTGAAACAACAACTCTCCAGACATCGGCGCGCTGACGCATTCGGTTTCCAATTCCTCCACGTTGATGCTTTGCGCTGCCAGCGCGTGAGAAATTTCCCGCACGATTCCCGGACGATCCTGTCCTACCACTTCGAGCGACAACATCACCGCCTCGCGCGGCGACGAAATCTTTTCGTCGCCGCGCACGACCACGGTCAAATCGGCGATCTTCGCCAACGCCACTTCCAATCCGGCTCGTTGCTCGGTGGGCAACGCCACGCGCACAATGCCGGCAAACTCGCCTCCCAATCGACACATGCGGCTCTCGAGCCAATTGCCGCCGTGATTCGCTACGAGGCGGGCTACCGATTCTACCAGACCAGTACGATCTGGACCAATCACCGTCATCACGAGGGTTGTTTGCATGATGAAAGTGTTGCGGCTGCTCAAGCCGATGACAAGTGAAGTTCTCGCTCACCGACAACACTCGCGTTAGTGCGAAGAAAATCGCACGACGCTTTGAAATGCGCCGTTCGACAGATTTCGAAAAATTTCTAACTAATAACGCGGTCGTCCAATCACGTCATCGGTCTGTCGCAACAGCCGCTGACGTTCTTCACGATTCACCTCTTTCATCGCGTCGATCACTTCATTGCTGATGCCGCGAGTTAATAATTCATTTTCCTGCGACGGCGTTAAATCGAAAACCTGATCTGTTGCGCGCAGCCGCAGAATAATCTGTTCATCAGTCAAATTCGCTTCCCTCAATGCGACGATTTCGTCCATCGTCACAAACCCATCCGAGTTGAGGTCAGCCGAACTGGAGTTGCGCGCTTGAGATGCCGTTGCCGGTTCACGTTGCGCATTGTTCACTGCTGCCTGAGCCGCGTCTTTATCGCGCCCGATAATTTTATCCGCGTTGGCCCCGAGAAGATAACCACCCGCCGCACCCGCCGCCCCGCCGATAAGCGCGCCCAACAGGTTGTTCTCGGCTATTGCCGCGCCAGCTATCGCACCGCCCGCCCCACCGATGACCGCGCCTTGTTGTTCATTCGTTCCCGGCAAACTGCGACATCCGTTGGTTAAAGCGATGGCGACAACCACTGCAGTAAAGGTCATGACGTTTCGGTTCATAAATCTCCTTTGGTTCGCGCCTGGCGCGTCTGAACTCAGGAGAAAATTCCCCGTCACCATCCGTTCCGAAATGGGGTGAAGCCCGTAGAAGAAGATAATCCGCTCAGTCTATCCGAGGATGAATTGGCTGTTTACAACGGACTGAATACTCCGAACTTAGTTTTGGAAAACTTGCGATGTGCAAAAACAGCATCAATTCGCCGCAGCCGAATCAGGAATCAACGCTTTGAGAATCGGCCGCACCCACTTTTCCTCTTTCACGTCATACAAAATGAAATCGCTGTCGAACTGCCAATACGCCCAGCTCCAACCACGCGCTTCCGCCGCTCGGGCTACGGCCGCTGTCCACCGCACTCGCGACTCCATCGGCGCGCGATCGTACGCGCCAAACTCGCCGAGAAATATCGGACGCTGATTTGCTTTGCTCCAGGCATCCGCCTTGTCGAAAGCACGATTCAACGCCGCCATTTCATCGTCGTTCCCGTTCCAATCAAAACCCAGTTTATCTTTACGATCCGTCCAACTCGCACCTTGATGCGTGAATGCAAACGGCTCGTAAAAATGAATCGTCACGATCAGATTTCGATCGTTCTCCGGCAGCTTCAATTCCGTAAGTCGATCAATCTGATTCCATTGCCCCGGGCCCACGATGACCGTGCGCGTCGGATTGGTCTCGCGAATGATGGCGAGCGCCTCGGCAAAATACTCGTTCCACAGCTCCGGCGTCAGTTTGCCGAACGGCTCATTAAGCACTTCAAAATACAGCGTCGGCGGAGCAGCCTGATAACGCGCCGCAATCTGACGCCAGAACGCCATCAATTTTTCCTTGTGCGCTGCCGGGTCATTTCCGAGTGGTGTGAATTCATGCAGATCCAGAATCACCGCGAGCCCCGCGCGTTGCGCTTCGTTCACCGCCCAATCCAATCGCTCCAACCATGAGGCTCGCAACGCCCATTGATTCGTCGCGTCCATTTGTCGAAACGCATGCAAATTGATGCGCACCGAATCAAACCCCGCGTGTTTCAGCTTCGGAAAATATTCGCTCTTGAATCGTCCGCGCTCGGCCGAACGCCAGATTGGATCATAACCCAGAATGTTAACGCCACGACCGAGACGTTTGTTCTGCGCAAACGCATCCGGAACATTCGTCGCGTCGGCGAAGCAGAACAGATGACTGAGGAAGAAAATCAGCAGCGTGATTCCGGATAGAAATTTGATCGCGTTCATGGTCCACAAGCAACGCTACGCGAATTTCCGTTCTCCAGCATTCGCTAAAATTCATGACATGCGATTAGCCAAGACGCTTTCGAAATTCAGCGCACGTTTTGGCTATGTCCGCTGAATTCAGAATCGCTGACACCACACAAATCCGCGTCGCACCCGCCTCCCGCACGGCATCCAGTGTTTGTAAATTGATCCCGCCAATGGCGAACCACGGGAGCGTCACATTCATTTTCGCCCAGCGCACATAATCCAGCGTCACCGGTTTGGCTGTCGGCTTCGTGCCCGTTGAGTAGATCGGACCAATCGCGACATAATCCGCACCTGCGTTGATGGCACGTTCCGCCTGAGTTGGCGCGTGCGTGCTCAGACCGATTTTGAGTTGCTCGGCTCGGAGTTGTGAAACATGCGTGTTACCGGAATCGAAGAAATCTTCCTGACCGAGATGACAAATCTCCGCGCCAACTTCGCGGGCGATGTCGAGATAATCGTTGATAACAAATCCGACATTCGCACGACGCGTGATTGGCAAAATCGCTTCTGCCATGCGCCGGATCTCATCGGGCGCTGACGTCTTGGCGCGCAGTTGAATCAAATCCGCTCCGCCGTCGCAAAGTTGCTGCGCCACCACTTCCGGCGCGCGACCATGCAAATACGCCGTATCGACAAATGCGTAGAGCTTGCAATCTGAGAGCGGTTTCATGGTTGTCCGTGAGACCAATGCGTAGAGGCTCAAACCAACAACGAAGAAGAAGTTTAAGACCTTGTCTCCTACGAAATTATTTAGTCGTTTCTTCGGTCGGAGCGGCTTCGGTCGGAGCGGCTTCTGCCGGCTTTTCGACGGATTCCTCCAACTTCAATTCCTGCGGTGCAGCGGTTGCCAGACCGGGATCTGCCGTTAATGGCGTTTCCGGTTTCTCAATTGGAATTCGCCGCAACTCATCCGCTGCCGGCAAATCTTCCAGGCTCTTCAATCCGAGATACTCGAGGAACGCCGGCGTGGTGCTGTAGAGCGCCGGACGACCAATCACTTCGGCGCGACCGCTTTGTTCGATTAAACCGCGCTCCAGCAACGTTTGCATCGTGCCGTCCACGCTGACGCCGCGAATCTGTTCAATCTCCGCCCGCGTCATCGGTTGGCGATACGCGACAATGGCGAGCGTTTCGAGAGCCGCTTGCGAGAGGCGCGACGGTCGAGCTTTCACCCCGACCAACGCTTTAAGCCATGGCGCAAATTCCGGTTGCGTCACAAACTGCCACGCGCCCGCCACACACACGAGCCGATAACTGCGCGCTGCCGTTTCGTGTTCCTTCGCGAGTTCTTCCAATGCGGCTGTGATGTCTGCTTCCTTGGTTTTCTTCAAACCTTTCACAAGCGTATCGGCTTCTTCTTCGGCGGCGGCTTTGGCGAATACGTCGCGAATTTCCGCCGGACTCAGCGGTTTCTGCGCAGAGAATAAAATAGCTTCGAGAATGAACTTCAGCTCCATGGCGAGTTACGAGTTTTGATTCACGGGGTCTGAGGTCGCAGCGGATGGATCTGTCGCCGCGGATTCGGCGGGTTCAAATGCGTTCGCGGCCCCGACAACTTCCGGTGCGG
>CALAYC010000217.1 GCA_937894935.1 uncultured Verrucomicrobiota bacterium | reverse complement strand
TGCTGATGGTTCTGCGCCACGCATTCTTACTGCCGCGGAACTGGAAGCCATCGAACGCTTGAATCTTCAACGCGCCCTCGCTGCTGCGAATGGCAAAGTTTCTGGAGCCGGCGGCGCGGCAGAAATCCTCGGTTTGCCAGCCTCCACAGTTTCATCTCGAATGAAAGCGTTAGGTCTGCAGCGGAAAGCTTAAAAGTAACGCCCCTCGCAACGTTTTCATTTCGTCGGATCGTCTCCCAACCAACGCACTTCGTTAATTTTCGTCAGGCGCACTCGCGAAATTTCGCGAATCACGATTTCTCGCGAACGCATCAGCGACCGAATTCTTTCAATTTCCTCAGTAAATCAACGATTCCATCCCGGATCGGCCCTTGGCACGCGGCGAGCAATAGGTTGCACGTCGCACGGATGAACCGGAGCGACACAAACAACCAACACTATAAAACGGAAATTATGAACACGACTGAAACACCTACAATTGTTAACGGCATTAACACCGACGCGTTGCGCGGCGCGATTGACGCCATCACTCAAGACCCGGCCAAAGGCCAGACTCATTGGCAAGTCACGTCGCACTGGCGCGGCGGGACGCGTTCCGACGCGAAGGTCAACGGCTACAGCATCGGCGGTCAACACGTTCCGCGCGAATTCACTCTCAAGATTGATGAACCGCTCGAACTCTGCGGCCAGAATCAATTTGCCAATCCGCAGGAATATCTCCTGGCCGCGCTCAACGGCTGCATGATTGTCGGCTACACCGCGTTGTGTGCGCTGGAAGGCATCGAGCTGGAAGAGTTGCGCATCGAAACCGAAGGCGACATTGATCTGCGCGGTTTTCTCGGCATCTCGCCGGAAGTGGCTACTGGTTACGAACAATTGCGTTATACCGTTCACATCAAGGGCAGCGGCACGCCGGAACAGTTTGAAAAAATCCATCGCACGGTGATGGCGACGTCGCCGAACTATTTCAACGTCCGCAACCCTGTGCCGCTGAAATCGCGACTCGTCGTGGGTTAATTGAAAACTGAGGAGTGCTCTGGCAACGACTCCAGCCAGGCACTCCTCAACTTTTCTCTTCCTGTAGCAGCCAACTTGGCTCAAAATGCAGGCAGCCGACGGCACGTTTCGCGGTAACAAATCCTTGGTGAGTTACGTCTCAAAAACGACGACGGAAAGAACTTTTGTCTGCGATGAATTTCCAGGTCCATTCTTTCGCGCGTCAGTGCGCGCTGCTGCCGTTGCTGGCGGCTTTGGCGTGCTTCGCTCCGTCCCATCGCGCTGCCGGCGCGCTCATCGAGCGGCTCATTTTTCCCGTTACCACCGATCCCGCGATTGACGGCGGCAATCCGCTGCACCGGCACGTCGTTTGTTACGATGATGCCGTGCCGCATCCCGGACGGCTTTTTGTTTTTCTTCCCGGTACGGGCGGTCCGCCGCAGGCTTACAAGCTCATCACCCGCACGGCGGCGCAAATCGGTTATCACGCCATTGCGCTCGCTTACGTGAACGACCAATCCATCAACGACGACATTTGCCCCGGTCAACCGAGTGATTGCAAAGAGAACGCACGGCTCGAAATCATCGAAGGTCAGGATTACTCGCCGCTCATTAACGTGAACCGCGCAAACTCAATTGAGAACCGCCTCATCAGACTGCTGCAAAATCTCGACCAGCAATATCCCGCGGAAGGCTGGGGCGCTTTTCTCGACGGCGAAACGATTCGTTGGGAATTGATGGCGTTTGCCGGTCATTCACAAGGCGGCGGACACGCGGCGATGATCGGAAAAATCCACAACGTTTATCGCGTGGGAATGTTTTCCTCGACCGAGCCGGCGGCGTGGACTTTGGAGCCGCTCGCCACGCCGACCAACCGGTTTTTCGGTTTCGCGCACACGTTGGAAGACAGCTTCATCAGCATCACGCGTTCGTGGGACAATCTCGGGGTCCCCGGAACGCTCACCAGCGTGGACGCCGCGCCGCCGCCGTTTGCCGGATCGCATCAGTTGCAAACCACCGCCACGCCGAAAGACGGTGCAAATTATCACGGCTGCGGCGTCGTGGACATCTACACGCCGCTGCAAACCGACGGCGTGACGCCGCTGTTCCGCGACGTGTGGATTTACATGATCGGCCCGGCGAGCAACGGTCCGACGCCGCTCACCGTGAGCGCGTCCGTTTCCAGCAACGATTTCACGCTCACCTGGCCCGCGATGCCCGGGGAAATTTTCAATGTGCAAACTTCCACCAATCTCACCGACTGGACCGACGCCGCCACAGACCTGTTCGCTGCATCATTTTCAATTCAACACGTCGTCACCAACGCGCTGTCCGAAACCAAAGCATGGTATCGCGTGGAACGGAAGTGATGCGGGTTTTTGAACGTTGCTTCATCGGCGGATTGTCATGGTGAACCGCGAAATACGCCAAATACCCGAACGGAGTTTGGTGTTTGAGTTTTCGCGTGGTTCGCGTGGTTCGCGGTTGAATTGGTGGATGGCTCTTAGCTGGCGGAAACGTCATGGAGTCCGTCGGCCAGCGTTTCGGTTTGTTGCAGAACCCGCACAACGGCTTCTTCCTGACCCTCGGGCGGGTATTTGTATTTCTTCAGCAGACGCTTGATGAGAATGCGCATCCGGGCGCGCACGCTGT
>CALAYC010000216.1 GCA_937894935.1 uncultured Verrucomicrobiota bacterium | reverse complement strand
AGCCGGAGACGTCCCCCAATTGCTCGCCCACAATCGTCTTGGGAATCGGGCCGGGAAAATACGATGAGGGCGGACGACCAAGCGGCATTCCATTCTGGTATGTCGTTCCGAACAACCTGCCTGAACGCAGCTACACGTTTTGGACGTTCAAGACCGAAGGCGATTTGGAGTCCGTGCTTGTTCGAATCAAAAATGCGCTCCTCGAACCGCACGCAAGACCTCTTTGGCTCAACCTTGACAGGCTGGAACAGAACATTACGAACTTCCGCGCCGAATACTGAACCGCAAAGGCGACCGTTGCGCACGAACGGTGAGGATGAGAACATTTTATGGCATGATGCTGTTGGCGTTCTGGTTCCTGAACCAGACGCTGGGTTTCGCCCTGCCTGCCCTGCCGAGCCTGCCAGAGCAGGATGTGCTCCTACGGGCGGCTGGGGAGCAGAACAAACTCGGCAATCACGGCTGCGATGGCGATTCTCCGTCGTGTGTGGTTTACGACGCGGAGATGCCACCCGTTACGAGGCAAGCCTTGACCGATTCTGTTGGCATGGGGCCGACCAGTCCTGGCTACGACTCACGTTCGGGTTACCACACCCATGAACAACGTCGCGATGATTGGATTATGTCCGGTGTGCAATCAGGGAAGGCTTCTGATTGCTCGCGAGAAGGAAACCGGCAACTACTATGTCGCTTGCGAGGACTGCGAAGCTGAGTGGCAAAACCCGCCTGCGTCGAAGGACATCAGCAAAGTGACACGCGGACGCTTTGGCGAATCGGTTTTCCTCTCACTCGAAGAAGCCTCAACCCATCCTTGGAAGGAGTTTATCAAATGACATGATGCGCGCCATGTTTGCATGTTTCCTGGTGCTGCTGTTTTCGGTAAGCAGCCCGGCGATGGAGGAGAATGCCGTTTTTTGGCAGTCCTCTCTTGCCGCAAAGACGACAGCGGGTGCAAGCGATGATGTCGTAAGGCTATTTCACCAAGGAAATCTCAGAGGCGGGCAGGTGTCGGGCACACGTGCACTCTCGACCAGTCCAACTTCTGATCTGCTCCATTACAACCCGCAGGGACAACTCTTCGAGTTCCAAGTTCCTCGAAGCACGTTGAACCAGTGGGAGCAACAAGGATTAATGATGCGGTTGCAGGATTTGCACGCTCCGTCGGGAATCATAACGCCGGAGATTCGGATACTCCCGCCAGCGTCCGAACAGATGAACCAGTTCATCATCAAACCACCAGGAGGTTGAGATGTTTTGTTGCCCAGGATTTGAGAACAGCGTGGGAAACGCAGGCCAACGAGGAATCGCGGCGCTTGCCAAGAAGACCAGCGACGGGATTGTTTTCGTGCTGCAATCGCGAGGCATCGCCTTCAACGACGAAAGCAGAATTGTTCCGATGCCCGGTGCTCCCAACATGAAGATGAACGTCTCATGCACTATGGGACTCCGATATTGCCCTTGGTGCGGACGGCTACTTCAAGAATTGATTGCGACCTCTCCTCGCGCTTTTGAGCAACTGGCGGAAACCCACAAGAAGTTTCTCGCTCGCGATGAGTTCTGAATCGTTCCCGTACGAAATGAAATCGTTGCTGAACCGTATTCGCTGGCTGTGGTTCGTCGCCCTGATGGCTTTGTTTGGCCTCAGCTTGGCAACGATCTCGCCGGGGATGGCGGTTTCGGTCATTGCCTACGACGGGCAGACACAACTGACAACTGTTTACGACGCACCCTCAGCATCACTCATCGACTACGACGCCGCTCGTAAACACACCGCAGACGAAACGGGAAATGCAGCGACGGCAAATCGTGCTTTCTTTGCCTACTCCGTCGAATTTCTAGCCGCAAAGACAGCAGCGGGCGCTGGCGATGAAATGGTAACGGTGTTTCGCGGCGTTGGCGGAAACCATCCTGGTTTTCAAAATGCCATACAAGGCAAGGCAGTGCCGTTCGGAGGTCACGCTGATGCGGCGCTTCGCAACGCGTTCGACACTCGCAGCATTTTCACTTCTTGGACCACTGATTATTCAACGGCCGTTCGCTTTGGCCTTGCGGACGGGCCGGGTGGTGTTGTCTTGCGGCAGTCAGTTCCCAGGTCGTCGTTGATACTGTCTCCCGACAAGTATCTCGAGTTCGAGGTTCTTCGCAGCGGCCCAATCAGTGGCGCAACACCAATAATCCTAAGCCCATGAACAAGGACGAACTCTTGGCTTTGTTTCATCGCTGTGCCCAGGACTCGGCGCTGTTCGCAGTCGCGCAGGAAGCCGCGGGGCGGCTTAACGCTTCCAAAGAAGTGCGTGTTGTCATCAGCGAGCCGCAAGCTTCTGAAGTCGTGCTCCGCATCTACACACGACGTTTGGAAAGCAAGCGCGAGCGAAATGCACAAGTGCCCGGCCTTGAAGAAACCGTGCAGATGTTGACCAAGTGTAGTGGCCAACTCCGTGGCGGCTACGCTGAAACCGACGGCGCTCAACTGATTTACTTCTTCATGGACGCGGCTGGAAACTTGGTTGGCTGCGTTCTGTAACTGAACCCGCCGGTGTCCCGCCAAGAGGTGTGAAGGAATCTAGCGGCGCTCAGGCCGCGCCGGAGGAAGGTCGGTGGACAACCGGCGCACCTATCTCCGTTACTTCGTCCAGTGGGCACTGGAGCGCGGCCTGCATCAGCCAATGGAAATCACCAAGGCCATCCTGGAGCGATACCAGCGCCATCTCTTTCACTACCGCAAACGCGACGGCCTGCCGATGTCGGCGCGCTCGATGCACGCCCGCCTCATCCCCGTGCGCGCCTTCTTCAAATGGGCCGCGCGCCAGAACCGCATCCTCTACAATCCGGCCAGCGAAATCGATCTGCCGCGCTCCGAGAAACGTTTGCCCAAGCACGTCCTCAACACCGGCGAAGTCGAAACCATTTTGGGCAAGTGCAACCTCGCCGATCCGCTCGGCGTGCGCGACCGCGCCATGCTCGAAACCTTTTACTCGACCGGAATGCGGCGCAGCGAACTGGCGAACCTGAAAGTCATGGACCTCGATTACGAACGCGGCACGGTCATGGTCCGCCAGAGCAAAGGACGGAAAGATCGCATGATCCCGATCGGCGAACGCGCGCTGGCCTGGATCAAGCGTTACCTCGATGAAGTGCGCCCCAGCCTGGTGCGCGAACCCGACGCCGGCGTCCTGTTCCTGACGAACCTCTTCGAGCCGTTCACACCCAACCGCCTCACCCAGCTCGTGCGCGAATACATTGACGCCGCCGAGCTTGGCAAACGCGGCTCGTGTCATTTGCTGCGGCACACCTGCGCCACGCTCATGCTGGAGAACGGCGCGGACATCCGCTTCATCCAGCAGTTGCTCGGACACGCCGAGTTGAGCACCACGCAGATTTACACCCAGGTCAGCATCCAGAAACTCAAGCAGGTTCACGCCGCGACTCATCCGGCCAGGCTGGAACGCAACGGCGAAGCTGCTTCATCAAAAGCCAAGCCGCCGCCGCCGATCCCGCCCGCTGCTCCCAGCACGTAATCCGCGCTCGCGCACTTCTTCTTTAGCTGCTTAACTTCAGCCGCTGACCAGGCGTGGCCTGGACGCAATGCGGGTGCTGGCGCACGGCCACCACGCCGCGTAGCTGCTGAAGATGAACGCGACTAAAAGAAAAACGCTGCTGCCCGCCAGCCTTTCGGCTGTGCGGTTTTTGCTGCTTCTGATCGTAGCGTGTTGCGGGCTGCAAACTCGCGTCTGGGGTTTTGCCGCAACGCCCCAACTCGCATCTGGTGAAATCGCCTTCGCAACCCCTTCATTCATCGGGGAAATTTACGACGCGGTTGCCTACGATGCGTCTGACTCCCTTGTTGCCGCAAAGACAGAAGTCACCGCTCTGACCAAGTTCTATCCTGAGAACGCCGGGTTCGCAGGCGCAACGGAACGGACCTTCTTGATGCCGGGACAAACCATAGACCGGTATGGCGGCAGCGGATACTCCAGGTTCTTCTCGCCGCAAGGCACACCTGATTGGGCGCGTTCGCTTCCGCCGGGAACTGCGGGACAGCCGCTGCGAACGTTCGAGGTCGTAAAACCGTTCGAGGTTCAGTCGGGGACGGTCGCGCCTTGGTTCAATCAGCCGGGCGGCGGTCTGCAATACAGGACGCCCGTAAACCTGGATACCCTCTTGAATCGCGGAATCATCAGAGAAACCCCGTAATGCCTATGACACGCACGTTTCCAGAGCTTCCAGATTGGTCCTTCGACGCCGACGAGGTGTCGGCTGGTGTTTACCGAGCGTTTGGACGCGACCGCGCCGGTCGAAATGTTGAAGCGACCGGAATTGATCCCGACGCGCTCATCGAGAAGTGCAAACAGGCCGCGCTGCAAATGATGGCTGATGCCAAAAAATCCAGTGGGCCGTCGGGAGGTATCCACCGATGATCGCTGTCCTCTCGCTATTACTCCGTTGCCTGTCGCTCCTCGGTGTTTTGGTGGCGGCGAACGTGGTTGCTCCCACGACTGCTTGGGGCTACGACGCGCAACTGCGACCGAGCACCGCTTACGACGGAGCTTCATTGTCGGCGTTCGGCTACGACTCTGCCTCTGTGCTCACCATCCGCGAAAAGCAAAACGGCACGGCTGGAAATCGTGTCCTCTTTGCCAAATTCGACGGATTTGTTGCCGCAAAGACGCCACTGGCACTTCCAGCGCCGCGTCAGATCGCAGCAGAATGGGGTGTCAACACCTACAGGCATGGCGGCCAAATGTCCGCGATAGAACACATCAACTACCGCCACGCGTTTAATTCTGGCTTCAAGGATGTTAGCCGCTATGCGGAAGGAACCTCGGTGCGCCAAATACAAGGATATGTTGATGATGCCTTGCGATACGGAAAGGTCACTCCGAATGGAGCGAATGGATTCCAGATTGAGCACAGCTTGGGTAGAGTGATCGGGACAGACCAAGCTGGGAATGCTGCCTCTGGAATTCGAGTTTTCGTTCGCGATGGCAACATCCAAACCGCATTCCCAATTCCATGATTATGCTCAGCCTAGTGAAACAATTCCTAGAGCAAGACTGCGACGCAGGAGTTCGCCAAAAGCTGCTTACGGAAATCAACAAGCATGGCACCGTGAAAACCGATGTCGTCCGCGAATTCAACTTTAATCGGTTCAATGTCCATCTCGACTTTCGAAATGGGAGCGCGCGTCTAGAGGACGAGTTGGACACGAGTGAAGCGGGTTCGTGCACTGTACCTATTGCTGACTTCTCAAGCGCGCTTAACGAGCACAGACCTCAGCGTTGAAAGGCCGTTCCGTCGGACATGAAAATGTTGTCGAATCTCATTTGTTCGCTTTGGTTGATGCTGGTGACGATACTCAGCGTCTCTTTTCCGGTTGAGGTGTTGGGCGCGACTGTTTGGCCGGTTGGGTATGACGCGCAGGTGCAACCGAGGATTGCTTATGACGAATGCCTCTCGGCGCTCTTCGCCTACGACTCGTCCGCAGAGGTTTCCGCAGACGAATGCGACAACCACGCCTTCGAAATGGGCAATGGTTTTGCCCAATTCGCCGAATTCCTTGCCGCAAAGACGGGAGCGGACAGTGCTCTGCAAGGTGCGCGACTGGGTGAACATCTACGACAACTTGAGAAGTACGGACAGGCCGGTTTCAAGGAACTGGAGAGCGGTCGGCTTCGTTACTATGGGAACATCAATCCGGCAACAACACCCGGAACAATGGCGGGAAGGCGGTTGGTGCGCGAGTGGGATCCCTCAACGGGTGCAGCACGCACTTGGCATGAGACCGTTGATCAAGCTGGGAGAGTTCGCATTGTTCGACCTGAAACCGGTGGAAGCAAAGTTCACTACATGTTCGACGAGCATGGCAACTACACTGGGAGCTTCTGATGACTGCGTCTCTCTCCGACATCTCCCAGGCATTCGACGATTTGATCTCAGGCTCGAAGTCCCGCGAGGCGGTGGCAGCGTGGGCAACGTCGCTCCGCGAGGCGGAAGATGCCCGCCGGATTCGGTATGAACCCGCCAGCGAAGAAAAGCGTATTTGGAATGCGATACTCTACCTGACAGGGGTGGATCTGAAATCTTCCCCGACCGATTACCTCCACAGCAAAAACGACTTTTTGTCGTATCGGCAAAAGGCAGGAGTATGAGTCGTGGACATTCCCTTGTCGTGGCTTTCTGGGTATGGATTGCGGCCGCGATTCTTGCCCCGTGCGCCACCTTCGCCTACGACGGGCAGGATCAAACTGGACTCGATTACGACAGCGTCCGCGAATCCGCCTTTGGTTATGACGCTGGCTCTGCGCTCGCTACCGACGAAAGGAAAAATGGGATGGTTGGGAGTCGTGTCCTCTTTGACAAACCTGCCGAATTTCTTGCCGCAAAGACAACACCGGAGTTGCTCCTCGACTCAAACGTCGTCATAGGCCAAGGCAGACAGTTCCTTGCTTCGGGTCAGAACGTCGTCAAAGCAAGCATCAGCGACGTGGAGATTGCTAACTTAGTGCGCCACGGACGAATCTCGATGCCGGGGGCAGCCAACCAGATCCC
The DNA here is from genome assembly GCA_937894935.1 of uncultured Verrucomicrobiota bacterium. Classification (GTDB taxonomy): domain Bacteria; phylum Verrucomicrobiota; class Verrucomicrobiia; order Limisphaerales; family JADLHS01; genus JADLHS01. The sequence continues at coordinate 2,938 of CALAYC010000216.1, read as the reverse complement.
ATCTGTCGCGAACTCCCTGAACGTGGATTTGCGAATCAACGTGCGCGGTCAACTTACGCCAAAGCTCAGAGGAAACTTTGCCGACGGCGTCATCGGTGCAACATCGATTGAGCGAGGTTCGACTTTAATTACCCATGACCAGGCGCTCATTAATGCCGTGAATGCGCTGGGAGGCGCTGCGAGGAAGCCATGAAATGGACTGAGATAGCATTGCGTGGAGTTCAGCCCCTTGAGTTTGGTGGCAAGCGAGTCGGCACAGTTGAGCGCCGGGAAACGGCAGACAGAATCGACGGCCTCGCGATATGCTTCGGTGCTGGCCCTTGCGTCGAACTCCGCGCAGCCGTGGATGTCAGCGAGCAAATCGAATGTCCAAGAGTCTTCGTCATCGAAGCCGCGCATCGCGATACGTTCCTGCTCCTTGGTGGAGAGAAAGCATATTGGCTCACGAGCGACGGAGCAGTGAAGGCTGAGTTTCCGCTGTTTCGTAAGTGGGGGGAAGAGGAGTTTTGGACGATGCAAATCCTTGACCATGGAAGCGGAGTCCTCGTCATCTACGAGGCTGGCGTGATAGCGATTGACGAAGCACTCCAAGTGCGTTGGCACAAACCGAAACTACTCAACGATCAATTCATGGCTTTGGAGGGCAACGTTCTCAAGTTCGCGCGCGACCATGACGCGGAGTGGTTCGTGCGCCTCGAAGACGGAAACACGCTGCAATGAAGTGGAGCAGCAATCATCGTGAGGGATTTTTTGGAGAATCGTGTATGGCGACGATTCGATGGCTGCTCGGACTCTGGCTATTGTTGGCGGTTACCGCTGTCGTTCCGTTCGCAACCTTCGCTTACGACGGGCACGCCCAAACCAATCTTGTTTACGACAGCGTCCGCGAATCCGCCTTTGGTTATGACGCTGGCTCTGCGCTCGCTACCGACGAAAGGAAAAATGGGATGGTTGGGAGTCGTGTCCTCTTTGACAAACCTGCCGAATTTCTTGCCGCAAAGAGAGTAGGCAGCGGACCAGCCAAAGGCTTTCTGGAAGTAAGTGATGCTTACGCATCCTCGAAAGCGGTTCAGAACTTCGGCTCTGCCAGACCGACCGACTTTATCTTTGATGCACAAAGTCAACGGTTCATCATGGGGCGAGGGCCGCTCGGTCACGACAGCGTGTTGCAGGCCGGACGAATTGCTCCGAGCGAAACGACCGTCGGCGGCAGAATCTTCCGGCAAGACGGTCGGCTGATTACTGACGAGTGGAGCGGACATTACGGCCAGAACTGGACGCCGGAACTTCGCCAGCAGTTCCAGAACTTCATGCAGCAGCATGGGGTGGACATCACACACACACCCTGGGGGCAATAATGAACAACGAACTCCATCAAAAGTTGCTGGCCGAGTTAAGCCGTCCAGGTCTCCCATGGAAAACCAGTCCGAACCGCGAAACCCAAGAGCAAGCTGCGCTTCAATGGCTGCCGATTGCGAATCTGACTGAGGCAAGGATTGAACTCGGGATTTCATCGGACGCTCGCTGGGTGCGAGTAGCCCCACAGTCAGTCACAACGTTCTCGCCGGAGAAGTCTTGCGTATTTCTCCTTCCAGTGTTGGAAGTTCAACTGGAAGACGTGAGTCGCCGACTGGAGCGCGGACTTCAAGCCAGCGGCCTGTCCTCCGAGTTCCTGAAGGTATTTCCGTTCGAGGACGTTGTTGCGGCAGGCTTAGAGAGCCACTCGGAGCATTGGACGAGCTTGGCTCTAAAGTGGGCTGAACAGTTGTCGGCGTCGTCAAAGCTTCTAAGGGCGCTCCAAACACTCAGAACCAATGGGCCGACTCAGCCCATCCGCCATGCAGCGCAAAAGCTGTTGGCTCGGCAACGGAGGTCGGGCGGGGAAGATGAAGGGCTATGACATTCGCTGCAAACATCTCGCTGTGGATAGGCCCTGTGCTCCGGCTCTGGCTATTGCTGGTAGCTGCGACCTTTGCTCCGTTCTCCACCTTCGCTTATCACGGATGGAACAATGCAAACCTCGCCTACGACGGCATCCACGAATCAGCGATTGGTTACGACGCCGTTCATGAACGCAGCACACGTGAAACGAGGAACACAAGCCTTGGGAACTGTGGATTCTTTGCCCGATTCGCGAGATTTCTTGCCGCAAAGACAGCACCGCGCGTTTTGACGGAGGCAGAGAAAGCTCTCTATGGCCGCGTAACCCATCCCAAGGGCTTCCGGCAGCAAGTTTGGGAACGTGCAAAAGCGCCCGACGGCAACGTTTACGACCCGAATGGGCGAATCCTCAAGTATGACGAGCCTTGGGAGCTTGGCCATCGTCCTGCGCACAAGTTCTCGGATGCCCAAACGCGAGCAGCCCAGGAGGGCTGGGATCGTCAGACGTGGATCAGGTATCAGAACGATCCCGACATTTATCGGCCAGAGTTGCCGTCATCCAACGCGAGCCACCGATGGGAGTGACGCCATGATGAAGCACAACGATTTTCGCAAAGGCGGCATGGTGTCCGTTTGGATCGGAAACTTTCCTTCTGACATTGAACTCGACGACTACATGAACCTGAGCCGGAAATTTGAGAAGGACTTTCAGTTTGAACTCAACGAGCGCGACATGCCCGAAACGTCGGTGGAGTCTGAACCGGTAGCGGTGAGTCAATTGGTGAATGGGTTTTCCTGGAGCGATTCCTACGCGCAGTCCGTCGCCGAACTCGCGAAGAAGCAAGGCATTGAAAGTGCAACCACGATGGTTGTCTTTCTGAACTTTGAGTATCAACCGGAGCGCGCGAAACCAAACGAAGATGCGCCGTTAAAGTTCCTCGGAGCAGTGCGCTTCTCCTAACCCAACCGCGGCTGTCCCGCCAAGAGGTGTGAAGGAATCTGGCTCGCCTCAGGCCGGCTCGATAGAAGGTCGGCCACCCGCGCCTGCCGCACAGCC